>NZ_JBIUAG010000042.1:0-75795 GCF_044547355.1 Kutzneria sp. NPDC052558 | reverse complement strand
GCGCTATCGGGCAGGCTCCGCCTGCCTCGATACGCAAGAAGCTTATGCCATCGCCCCCCTCCACACAAAATCCACCCTCCGATTGTCGAAGCGGAGAGTCTGCGTTGCCAGGTGCTTTCGCAGGTTGCCGGCTTTGTGTTGTTGGAGGGGGTGTTTCGGTTCGCTGTGGAATTGTCAAAGAACGGGTGCGACGGGGCGGTAGGGTGGGAATGTGTGGTGGTCAGTACTGGTGCGGTTGGGTGGTGTAGTGGCGGCCCTGAGGAGTGACCCAATGCAAGGTCCCGTCCTCATCCAGGGTGACGGTGTGGTTGCCGTGCTTGAGGTGGTGGTGGTGTTGGCAGTAGCCCTTGAGCTGGTCCGGGTTCGTCTTGCCCTGGGGCCAGGGGACGGTGTGGTCGATTTCCTGGATGGGGTTGACGCAGCCGGGGGCGCAGCAGGTGCCGCCGTCGCGGAGTTTGGTGAACTCGCGGCAGCGGGCTGGGGGTTTGTAGAGGTGGGTGGCCATCGCGGCGGCCCGCTGGTACTCGTCGAGCAGGACGCCGCGCCAGGGGCCGAGCATGGCGAGTTCGCGGGCGGAGTCGGCGCTGATGGGGCCGTAGCCGTCGAGCAGGCCCGGGTCCTCGGTCAAGCCCATGAGGGTTTCCATGGAGAGGGTGACGTGGACCTGGACTTTGCGGTCGATGCCGTAGCCCAGGAAGCGGTCCAGGAACGCGTCGACTCGTTTCTGGTCGGTGGTGCGGCAGTCCTTGCACAGGGCGCGGGCGTCGGCGGTGGCGATGTCGTAGCACTGCCGGGCGTCGATCGCGGACATGCGGATGCGGAGTTCGGCCATGCCGTTGGGCAGGGGGTAGAACTCGATCCGGCGTTCCTTGTCGCGGGCCTTCTGGCGGCGCTGCTCGTAGCCGAGCGGGTCGGCCTCGGCGACCAGCTTGGTGGTCCGGCGCGCGAGTTGGGTGCGGGTGAGCTCGGCGGCGACCTTGACCAGTTGGTCTTCGATCTGGGGGATCGTGGCGGGGTCGAGGTGGATCACCCGCTCGTCCACGGTCTCCAACCGGCGCAGGTCGATCTCCCCGCGCCGCAGCTGCTCACACAGGCGCGGCAGGCGGTCTAGGACCTCGGCGCGTTCTTGCTGGCGGAACAGGGACTGTTCGGACTCGTGGGTGGCCATGGACATCTCGGCCAGGTCGTCGAAATTCCGAAGAATGCACAGCCGGGCATGGTCGGCAACCGCCGTGATCTTGCGGGCCGCGATGAATGCGGTGACTTGTTGCTCGGGGGTGAGAGTGGAAAGATCAGCACTCAGGAGCAGGTCCAGCATCGCTCCCGAAGGCTCAGCGGACTCTAGCTCTCGGGTGATTTCTTCCATACCCCAAGAATACTCCCCATCAAGATCCAAATCGAATCACTAACGGGTGAACCTGTGTTTCATGCATAATCGCGACGACCCCACAAGCAGCATCACGACCCCACCCAAAGCACCACGGCGACAATGATCTACACCTTCAGGCTCCGGAGGGTGGATTTTGCGCGGAGGGGGGCGATGGCATAAGCTTCTTGCGTATCGAGGCAGGCGGAGCCTGCCCGATAGCGCCTTGATACGCCATCGCCCAGAGGTCTCCGCGCAAAATCCACCCGGAGTCACTAACCAAACTGCCCCCGGAGTCACCTGGATAACGCCCCCCAAACAGCCCCCACCCCACCCCACCGTATCCCCCAAACCGAACAACGGCCCCCAACCGGAGCCCGCCAGACCCCACCCAACCCCCGCGAGTTCCGCCCTCGGGCCACTTCCAGCGTCGTTGCGTAAGTGGGTGGGCCCGAGGACGGAACTCTCCAGCCCGAGGACGTGACTCGCGTCAGCCGGTGTGGCCTATGCGGTGGCTGATCTCCTTCGCGCCGTCGGCCGCGAGGCGGGCGACTTCGGGGAAGCGGTCGGTGGTGAGCCGGTACGAGGGGCCGGAGACGCTCAGGGCGGCCACGACGGTGCCGTCCATGCCACGGATGGGGACGGCGACGGCGTTCAAGCCGATCTCCAGCTCGTCGGCCGTCGAGGCCCAGCCGGTGTCGGCGCAGGTGTCGAGTTCGGCGCGCAGCAGGCCGGGGTCGGTGATGGTGCGAGGGGTGTACATGGTGAGGGGGCGGGCCAGCAGTTCGTCGCGGACGCCGGAAGGCAGGTTGGCCAGGAGGACCTTGCCGCTGGAGGTGGCGTGCAGGGGGGTGCGCTGGCCGACCCAGTTGATGGTGGCGACGGTGGCGCTGCCGCGGACCTGGCTGACGTTGATGGCGTAGCCGCCGTCGAGGATGGCGACGTTGACGGTCTCGCCGACCTGGGCGGCCAGGCGTTCACAGACGGGGCGGCTCTCGCGGGACAGGTCCATCTGGGCGGCGGTGGCGCCGGCGAGGCGGACGATGCCGAAGCCCAGGCGGTACTTGCCGCGGTCGCCGGCCTGTTCGACCAGCCCGCGGCCGTCGAGCACGGAGACCAGGCGGAACGCCGTGGACTTGTGCACGCCCAGCTCGGCGGCCAGCTCGGTGATGCCCATTTCGCCGTGCAGGGCCAGCAGTTCCAGGACGGACACCGCGCGGTCGACGGACTGCACGAGGGCCGCCGACCCCTCGCTCGAAGCCATGCACGCACTGTAGTCGAGCTGATGGAGCCTTGACGGCGCATCGCCACGTCCGCACTCTGTTGCGTGGAGCACGACAAGTTGTGTTATGCGCAACCGGAGGCCGACGTGATCGAGGTGTGCAGAGTCGACGAGCTGCCGCCTGGCGAGGCGCTGCGAATCGACACGGTCGACCCGCCGATCGCCGTGTTCCACACCGAGGACGGCGAGTTCTACGCCGTCGACGACACCTGCACGCACCAGGACGCCTCGCTGGCCGACGGCTGGCTGGAGGGCTGCCAGGTGGAGTGCCCGCTGCACGCCTCGTGTTTCGACCTGCGCACCGGCCGGCCCAGCGGCCCGCCGGCGACCAAGCCGATCCGCACCTACCCGGTGGTCGTCGAGGACGGCGTGATCCGGGTGGCGCACAGCGAAGTGGCCTGCTGATGCGCACCGCGGCCGTGGTCGGGGCCTCGCTGGCCGGCCTGTCCACCGCGCGGGCCCTGCGCCAGCAGGGTTTCGACGGCCGGCTGGTGATCGTCGGCGACGAGCCGCACCGGCCCTACGACCGGCCGCCGCTGTCCAAGGACTTCCTGGCCGGCAAGACGTCCGACATCGGCCTGGGCACGCCCGACGATGAGGGTCTGGACCTCGACTGGCGGCTGGGCGCGCGGGCCCTCAGGCTCGATGCTCGTGACCGTTCCATCGAGCTGTCCACCGGCCAGACCGTGCGCTGCGACGGCGTGGTGATCGCGACCGGCGCGCGGGCGCGGTGGCTGCCGGGCACCGAAGGCGTCGGCGGCGTGCACGTCCTGCGCACGCTGGACGACGCGATCCGGCTGCGCGCCGACCTCGTGCCGGGAGTGCGGCTGGTGGTGGTCGGGGCCGGCTTCATCGGGGCCGAGGTGGCGTCCACGGCCCGGCACCTGGGCGCGGACGTCACGGTGATCGAGGCCGAGCCGCTGCCCCTGCTGCCGCAGCTGGGCAAGGAACTCGGCATGGTGTGCGCCGGCCTGCACGCCGACCACGGCGTCGAGCTGATCACCGGCGTCCCGGTGCGGCGGATCCTCGGCGAGTCGCGGGTGCACGGCGTGGAGTTGGCCGACGGCCGGCATCTGCGGGCCGATGTGGTGGTGGTCGGCATCGGGGCGGTGCCGAACGTGGAGTGGCTGGACGGCTCCGGCCTCGAGTTGGGCAACGGCGTCGTCACGGATGCCGCCTGCGCCACCGGGTTGCCGGAGGTGGTGGCGGTCGGCGATGTCGCCGCGTCGTACAGCGTGCACCTGCACGAACGGCACCGGTCGGAGCACTGGACGAATGCGCTGGAGCAGCCGGCGACGGCGGCGGCGACGCTGCTCGGCGCCCCGCGGCCGCACCTGTCCGTGCCGTATTTCTGGTCGGACCAGTACGGGGTGCGCATCCAGTTCGCCGGCACGCGGCGCGACGGCGACACCGTCCGGGTGATCGAGGGCGACGTGGACCGCCGCAGCTTCCTGGCCGTCTACGAGCGGCGCGACCTGCTGGTCGGGGTGCTCGGCATGAACCAGCCGAAGCTGTTCTCGCGGTGGCGCCGGCAGCTGGCGCGGCCGGTGTTGGCCCCTTGACGGACGGGGCCCCACGGTCGATGCTGTTGCGAATTCAGCGTGCCGTTGCGTAATCAGAAACAACCGTGATCGGGGGTCCCCGTGGCGGAACTGTTCATCGACGGGCACTGGACGGCCGGGCACGACGCCCGTCCAGTGATCAACCCGTTCGACGGCAGCGTGCTCACGACAGTCGCCGAGGCCGACGCCGGGGACGCCCTCAGAGCGGTGGCCGCAGCCAAGGCGGCCTTCGATCGCGGGGTGTGGCCGCGGACCCCGGCGGTCGAGCGCGGGGCGCTGCTCAACACCGTCGCCGACCTCCTGCTGCGCGACCGCGACGAGATCGCCCACACCGAGACCCTGGACACCGGCAAGACCCTCGGCGAGGCCGGGGCCGACGTGGACGACGTGGTCCGCGTCTTCCGCTACTACGCCGACCTGGCCGACAAGCACCCCGGCCGGGTGGTGGACACCGGAAATCCGGTCACCCAGAGCAGGATCGTCTACGAGCCGGTCGGCGTCTGCGCGCTGATCACGCCGTGGAACTACCCGCTGCTCCAGGCGTCCTGGAAGATCGCGCCGGCGCTGGCCGCCGGCAACACCATGGTGGTCAAGCCGAGCGAGGTCACGCCGCTGACCACGATCAAGCTGGTCCGGCTGATCGAGGAGGCCGGCATCCCGGCCGGCGTGGTCAACCTGGTGCTGGGCGCGGGCGCCACCGTGGGCGCGGCGCTGGCCGAGAGCCACGACGTGGACCTGGTGTCGTTCACCGGCGGCTTGGCCACCGGGCAGCGGATCATGGTCGCGGCCGCCGGCAACATCAAGAAGGTCGCGCTGGAGTTGGGCGGCAAGAACCCCAACATCGTGTTCGCCGACGCCGACCTGGACGCGGCCAAGGACCAGGCGCTCAACGCCGTTTTCCTGCACGCCGGCCAGGTCTGCTCGGCCGGGGCCCGGCTTCTGGTGCAGGACAGCATCTACGACGAGTTCGTGGCCGAGATCGCCGCCCGCGCCGACCGGATCCGCATCGGCAACGGGCTGGACGAGACCAGCCAGAGCGGCCCGCTGGTCTCGGCCGAGCACCGGGCCAAGATCGAGCGGTACGTGGAGACGGCCGTGGCCGAGGGGGCGAAGCTGCTGGCCGGCGGCCGCCGGCCGACCGAACCCGAGTTGCAGCAAGGATTCTTCTACCGGCCGACGGTGTTCGCGGACTGCCGCCGCGACATGACCGTCGTGCGGGAGGAGACGTTCGGACCCATCCTGACCGCGGAGCGGTTCGCCACCGAGGACGAGGCGATCGAACTCGGCAACGACACGGACTACGGCCTGGCCGGCGCGGTGTGGACGCGCGACGCCGGCAAGGCCGCCCGGGTCGCCGGCGCGCTGCGGCACGGCACCGTGTGGGTCAACGACTTCCACCCGTACCTGCCCCAGGCCGAATGGGGCGGCTTCAAGCGGTCCGGCATCGGCCGCGAGCTCGGGCCCACCGGCCTCGACGAGTACCGCGAGGCGAAACACGTCTACACCAACACCGATCCGAAACCACTCGGCCTGTTCCCGGGGTGATAAGGATGTACGACTTCGTGGTGGTCGGCGGGGGATCCGCCGGCAGCTGCCTGGCCAACCGACTGTCCGCCGACCCCGCCGTGAAGGTGCTGGTGCTGGAGGCCGGCCGGCCCGACTACATCTTCGACCCGCTGGTGCACATGCCGGCGGCGCTGACCATGCCGATCGGAAACCGGTTCTACGACTGGAAGTACGAGTCGGAGCCGGAGCCGGCGATGGGCGGCCGGCGCATCTACCACGCCCGCGGCAAGGTGCTCGGCGGCTCGTCCAGCATCAACGGCATGATCTTCCAGCGCGGCAACCCGCTGGACTACGAGCGGTGGGCCGGCGACGAGGGCATGAAGTCCTGGGACTACGCGCACTGCCTGCCCTACTTCAAGAAGATGGAGAACTGCCTGGCCGGCGCGGACGAGTTCCGCGGCGGCGACGGGCCGCTGGTGCTGGAGCGCGGCCCGGCCGACAGCCCGCTGTTCCGGGCGTTCTTCCAGGCGGTGCAACAGGCCGGCTACTCGCTCACCGACGACGTGAACGGCTACCGGCAGGAGGGCTTCGCCCCCTTCGACCGCAACCTGACCCGAGGCCGCCGGCTCAGCGCCGCCCGGGCCTACCTGCACCCCGTGCGCAAGCGTCCCAACCTGGCGGTCAAGACCCGGGCCTTCACCACCCGGATCCTGTTCGAGGGCAAGAAGGCCGTCGGCGTGGAGTACGTCCAAGGTGGACGGACGCGGGAAGTCCGCGCCGGCGAAGTGATCCTGTGCGGCGGCGCGATCAACTCCCCGCAGCTGCTCCAGCTGTCCGGGGTCGGCAACGCCGACGAGCTCAAGGCGTTGGGCATCGACGTGGTGCACGACCTGCCGGGCGTGGGCGAGCACCTCCAGGACCACCTGGAGGTCTACATCCAGTACGCCTGCACCAAACCGGTGTCGGTCGCGCCGTACATGAAGTGGTACCGCAAGCCCTTCGTGGGCCTGCAATGGCTGTTCCGCAAGGGACCGGGCGCCACCAACCACTTCGAGGGCGGCGGCTTCGCCCGTAGCAACGAGGACGTGGACTACCCGAACCTGATGTTCCACTTCCTGCCGATCGCCGTGCGCTACGACGGTTCCCTGCCGGCCGGCGACCACGGCTACCAGGTCCACATCGGACCGATGTACTCCGACGCCCGCGGCTCGGTGAAGATCACCTCGAAGGACCCGAAGGTCAAGCCGGCGCTGCGGTTCAACTACCTGAGCACCGACCAGGACCGCCGCGAGTGGGTGGAGGCGATCCGGGTCGCGCGTGACATCCTGACGCAGCAGGCATTCGACGAGTACAGCGGCGGGGAGATCTCGCCGGGGCCGTCGGTGCAGACCGACGAGGAGATCCTGGCCTGGGTGGCCAAGGACGCGGAAACGGCGCTGCACCCCTCGTGCACGTGCCGGATGGGGGTGGACGAGCAGTCCGTCGTGGACCCGGAGACGTTGCGGGTGCACGGAGTCGACGGGCTGCGGGTCGTCGACGCGTCGGTGATGCCCTATGTCACCAACGGCAACATCTACGCGCCGACCATGATGATCGCGGAGAAGTCCGCGGACCTGATCCTCGGCCGGCCGCCCCTGCCGCCGGTCGAGGTCCAGTTCTACCGCCACCGGGAGCAGTCGTGAGCGACGGACACGGAGTCACCGAGTTAGGGTACAAACAGGAGTTCGAGAGAACCCTGGGCAACTTCCACACCTTCGCCGCCGGCATCAGCTACATCTCCATCCTCACCGGCACCTTCCAGATGTTCTACTTCGGCTTCTCGGTCGGCGGCCCGGCCAACTGGTGGTCGTGGCCGATGGTGTTCGTCGGCCAGCTGATGATCGCCCTGTGCTTCGCCGAGCTCTCGGCCCGCTACCCGGTGGCCGGCTCGATCTACAACTGGTCCAAGAAGCTCGGCAGCCCGCACGTGGCCTGGCTGGCCGGCTGGATGATGCTGGTGGCCTCGGTCGTCACGGTGGCCTCGGTGGCGCTGGCCTACCAGATCACGCTGCCGCAGATCGCCGGCTTCTTCCAGATCGCGCCGGACAACGCGGTCAACGCGGTCATCCTGGGCACGGTGCTGATCGTGTTCAGCACGGCGGTCAACGCCTGGAGCACCAAGCTGATGGCCCGCATCAACAGCGCCGGCGTGTTCATCGAGCTGATCGCCGCCGTGCTGCTGGTGGTGCTGCTGGCCTTCGCCGTCGTGCGCGGGCCGCAGGTCGTGCTGGACACCGCCAACAAGGGCGACGGCGTGCCGCTGGGCTACTTCGGCGCGTTCCTGGTCGGCTCGCTGGCCTCGGCCTACGTCATGTACGGATTCGACACCGCCAGCTCGCTCGGCGAGGAATCGGTGAACCCGCGCAAGAACGCGCCGCGGGCCATCCTGCGCGCGCTGATCGCCTCGTTTGTCATCGGCGGCCTGATCCTGCTGCTGGCCCTGATGGCCGTGCGCAACATCAACGCGCCCGAGCTGAGCACGATCGGTTTGCAGTACGTGGTGATCGACGTGCTCGGTTCGGGGCTGGGCAAGGTGTTCCTGGTGGCGGTGGCCATCGCGATCACCGTGTGCATCCTGGCCGTGCACACCGCGGCCATCCGGATGACCTTCGCCATGGCCAGGGACAACAACCTGCCGGCCGGCTCCTGGCTGGCCAAGGTGCACGGCAAGCAGCGCACCCCGGTCCGGCCGGCGGTGCTGATCGGGATCATCGCGGTGATCCTGCTGGTGGTCAACATCGGCCAGCCGCAGATCTTCCAGCTGGTCACCAGCATCGGCGTGGTGCTGATCTACGTGGCCTACCTGCTGGTCACGCTGCCCATGCTGATCGCCCGGCTGCGGGGCACGTGGCCGGGCAAGGACGCGCCCGAGGACGGGTTCTCGTTGGGGCGCTGGGGTTTGCCGGTGAACATCCTGGCCGTGCTGTGGGGTGCGGGCATGGCGATCAACCTGGCCTGGCCGCGCAGCGAGGTCTACAACCCGACGCCGCCGTTCCACTGGTTCCTCCAGTGGGGTGCGGTGTTGTTCGTGGGTCTGGTGGCGCTGCTCGGCTTCGGCTATTACTGGTTTGTGTTGCGGCACAACACCGGCGTGCTCGCCGACCACGCCGCTGAAGCTCCTGTCACCGCGGAGGAGGCGGTCTGATGCCCAAGGTCGTGGTCATCGGCGCCGGGGTGGTCGGCTGCGCGCTGGCCGATGAGCTCACCGAGCGCGGCTGGACCGATGTCACGGTGCTCGACCAGGGGCCGCTGTTCTCCACCGGCGGCTCCAGCTCGCACGCGCCGGGGCTGGTGTTCCAGACCAACCCGTCGAAGACCATGGCCGAGCTGGCCGCCTACACCGTGCGGAAGCTGTGCGACATCGGGGCGTTCAGCCAGGTCGGCGGGCTGGAGGTGGCGACAACTCCGGAGCGGCACGCCGACCTGGCCCGCCGGCACGGTTGGGCCACCTCGTGGGGCATTCCCTCCACGCTGATCGGCGCGGACGAGTGCCGGACGCTGGTTCCGTTGCTGGGCAAGGATGTTCTCGGCGGCCTCCACACCCCGACCGACGGCCTGGCCAACGCCGTGCTGGCCTGTGAGAAGCAGGCCCGGCGGGCGATCGACCGGGGTGCGCTGTTCGTCGGCCGGCAGAAGGTGGTCGCCGTCGAGCAGGCCCACGGCCGGGTCACCGGCGTGCGCACCGAGAGCGACACCTTCGCCGCCGACATCGTGGTGTCCTGCGCCGGATTCTGGGGCCCGGCGGTCGGCGAGCTCGTCGGGCTGACCGTGCCGCTGACGCCGTTGGCCCACCAGTACGCCAAGACCACGCCGGTGGCCGGGCTCACCGGCCGGATGCCGATCCTGCGGCACCAGGGCGAGGACCTCTACTACCGCGAACACGGCGACCGGCTGGGCATCGGCTACTACGGGCACCGGCCGATGCCGGTCGACATCGCCGATCTGCCAACGCATCCGATGCCGTCGATGCTGGCGTTCACGCCCGAGGACTTCGAGGACGCCTGGACCGCGTCCACGCGGCTGCTGCCGGCCCTGGGCCGGGCGGCGGTGGGGGAGGGCTTCAACGGCGTCTTCTCCTTCACCCAGGACGGCTTCCCGCTGATGGGGGAATCGCCCGCGCTGCAAGGGTTCTGGGTGGCCGAGGCGGTGTGGGTGACGCACTCGGCCGGCGTCGGCCGGGCGATGGCCGAGTGGCTGGTCGACGGGCAGCCGTCGATCGACGCCCACGAGTGCGACCTCAACCGGTTCGAGCAGCACCAGCTGGCGCCTTCCTATGTGTTGGAACGCGGTCAGCAGAACTTCGTCGAGGTGTATGACATCCTGCACCCGTTGCAGCCCATGGAGTCGCCGCGTCCACTTCGGACATCGCCGTTCCACGAGCGGCACCAGGAGCTGGGCGGCATGTTCCTGGAGGCCGCCGGCTGGGAGCGGCCGCACTGGTTCGAGGCCAACGAGTCCCTGGTCGAGCGGATCGACGTGCCCGAACGGGACGACTGGGCGGCCCGCTACTGGTCGCCGATCGCCGCCGCCGAGGCCCGTGTCACCCGCGAGCGGGTCGCCCTGTACGACATGACCCCGTTGAAGCGCCTGGAAGTCGCCGGCCCCGGGGCGCTGGCCTTCCTTCAGGGCCTGACCACCAACAACCTGGCCAAGTCGGTCGGCTCGGTGACGTACACGCTGATGCTGGACGAGACCGGTGGCATCCGCAGCGACCTCACCGTGGCCAGGCTGGGCGAGAACCTGTTCCAGGTCGGCGCCAACGGCAACCTCGACCTGGACTGGATGCTGCGCCGAGTCCCGTCCGACGTCACGGTGCGGGACATCACCGCCGGCACCTGCTGTCTCGGGGTGTGGGGACCGCTGGCCCGCGACCTCGTGCAACCGTTGGTGGACCAGGACTTCTCGCACAAGGCCTTCGGCTACTTCCGGGCCAAGCGGGCCCATCTCGGCATGGTCCCGGTCACCGCCATGCGACTGTCCTATGTGGGCGAACTCGGCTGGGAGATCTACACCACCGCCGACATGGGCCTCAAGCTCTGGGACACGCTGTGGGCGGCCGGGCGGGAGCACGGCGTCATCGCCGCCGGCCGCAGCGCCTTCAACAGCCTGCGGCTGGAGAAGGGCTACCGGTCATGGGGCGCCGACATGACGCCCGAGCACTCGCCCTCCGAGGCCGGCCTGGACTTCGCCGTGCGGATGGACAAGGGCGACTTCGTCGGGCGCAAGGCGTTGGAAGACCGCCCGGTGCAGCGGAAACTGGCCTGCCTCACCATCGACGAGCCCGGCTCCGTGGTGCTGGGCAAGGAACCCGTGTGGTGCAACGGCACCGCCGTCGGCTACGTCACCAGCGCCTCCTTCGGCTACAGCGTCGGCCGGACCATCGCCTACGCCTGGCTGCCGCCGGCCGTGGCCGAGCCCGGGGCCGCGGTGACGATCGAGTACTTCGGGGAGAAGATCCCGGCCACGGTCCGCGCCGAGCCGCTGTTCGATCCCGAGATGGCCAGAATCCGCCGGTGAGAGGGGAATCGTCCGTGACCGCCAGCCTCATCCCCACACTACCCGGCGCGTACTACACCGATCCGGACATCTTCCGGCAGGAGCAGGAGCGTGTCTTCGAGGCGATGTGGTTCTGCGCCGTCAGGGCCTCGGACATCCCCACCCCGGGCCGGTTCCGCACCGTCCAGATCGGACGGGAGAGCGTCCTGGTCTCGCGGGCCAGAGACGGCGCGGTCAAGGCATTCCTCAACATCTGCCGGCATCGCGGGGCCAAGCTCTGCGTGGACGACGAGGGCGAGGTCAAGCGGGCATTCCAGTGTCCTTACCACGCCTGGACCTACGGCCTGGACGGCAAGCTCATCGCCGCCCCCAACCTGACCAAGATGCCCGACATCGACCGGGTCGAGTACGGCCTGGTCAACGTGCACGTCCGGGAATGGCTGGGCTACGTCTGGGTGTGCCTGGCCGACAAGCCGCCGTCCTTTGAGGACGATGTCATCGGCGCGTGCACCGAGCGGTTGGGCGATGCCACGGCCATCGACCACTACGACACCGCCAACCTCTCCGTGGGCCGGCGCATCGTCTACGACGTCAAGGCCAACTGGAAGCTCATCGTCGAGAACTTCATGGAGTGCTACCACTGCGCCACCATCCACCCCGAGCTCACCGAGGTGCTGCCGGAGTTCACCGAGGGCCTGGCCGCCCAGTACTACGTCGGCCACGGGGCCGAGTTCGGCGAGGACATCCAGGGCTTCACCGTCGACGGCGGCTCGGGCCTGGACCGCATCCCCACCGTGACCGAGGACCAGGACCGCCGCTACTACGCCATCACCGTCAAGCCCCAGGTGTTCATCAACCTGGTGCCCGACCACGTGATCCTGCACCGCATGTTCCCGCTGGCCGCCGACCGCACCGTCGTCGAGTGCGACTGGCTCTACCTGCCGTCCGTTGTGGACTCCGGCAAGGACGTCTCCCGCTCGGTCGAGCTCTTCCACCGGGTCAACGAGCAGGACTTCGAGGCCTGCGAACGCTGTCAGCCGGCCATGAACTCCCGTGCCTACGCCAAGGGCGGCGTCCTGGTTCCGAGCGAGCACCACATCGGCGCCTTCCACGAGTGGCTCCAGGCCAAGCTGGCCAACGCCTAGCTGCCCGCCGCGCGGTCCGCGAGCGGGCGCCGGCGCCGGTCGGCATCGCCCAGTTCCGGCGGAGTCCAGGGGCCGTGTTCCTTGTACAGGTTGGTTCCCGGCGGCACGATCTCGTCGATGCGGTCGAGGGCGGCGTCGTCAAGGGTGAGCGAGGCGGCCTTCACGAGACTGTCCAACTGGTCCATGGTCCGGGGACCGATGATCACCGACGTGACCCCGGGATGCGCGGCGGGAAAGGCCACCGCGAGCTCGGGTAGCGAGCAGCCGAGGTCCGCGGCCAGTTCGGCGAGCTGTTCGACCGCCTCGAACTTGGCGGCGTTGTCCGCGACCGTGGGGTCGAAGCGGGAGGGCGTGAGCGCGGCCCGGCCGGTGGTCAGGTCGACCGGCCGGTCCCTGCGGTAGCGGCCGGACAGGAATCCCGAGGCGAGCGGGGCGAAGGTCAGCACGCCCATCCCGTAACGCCGGCAGGTCGGCAGCACCGAGGTCTCGACCCAGCGGGCCAGCAGGGAATACGGCGGCTGCTCGGTCCGGAAACGGTGCAGGCCACGGCGTTCGGCGACGTGATGGGCCTCGACGAGCCGCTCGACCGGGAACATCGAGCAGCCGAACGCGCGGATCTTGCCCTGCCGCACCAGGTCCGTCAGCACGCCGAGGGTTTCCTCGACGTCGGTCTCGGGGTCGAAGCGATGGACCTGGTAGAGGTCGATCCAGTCGGTCCGCAGCCGCCGCAGGCTCTGCTCGACCTCTTTGACGATCCAGCGCCGCGAGTTGCCGCTCCGGTTGGGGCCCTCGCCCATTGGGAAGTGCACCTTGGTGGCCAGCACGACGTCGTCGCGGCGGCCGCTCAGCGCCTTGCCGACGATCTCCTCGGACTCGCCCGAGGAATACATGTCGGCGGTGTCGACGAAGTTGATGCCCTGGTCGAGGGCGGCGTGCACGATACGGACGCAGTCGTCGTGGTCGGGGTTGCCGACGGCGCCGAACATCATGGCCCCCAGGCAGTGCACGCTCACGTCGATGCCGGTGCCGCCGAGTCGGCGGTAACGCGTGGTCATGCCGTGAGACCCTAGGAACTAGAGTCGACTCTAGGTCAAGGCCGTACTCTGGCGGGCATGTCCGTGGACACACCCGAGTTGAGCATCGGCGAGGTCGCCGAACGCACCGGACTGAGCGTGCATGCCCTGCGCTTCTACGAGCGGGAGGGCATCCTCGCCAACCCGGTGCGCCGGGCCGCCGGCGGCCGGCGGCTCTACAGCGAGGACGACGTCGAGTGGCTGCGGCTGTGCATTCTGCTGCGGGCCTCCGGCATGCCGGTGCCCCTGATCCGCCGGTACACCGAGCTCGTCCGGCAGGGCGACGGCAACGAGCAGGAGCGCCTCGGCCTGCTGCGCCAGCACGAGCAGCAGGTCGTCGAGCAGATCGCCGAGCTCAACCGCTGCCTGGACGTGATCAGGTACAAGGTCGCCAAGTACGAGGACCATCTCGCCGGCCACTAGTCGTGCGCGACCACGATCCTGTCCCCGCCGGTGGTACGCAGAGCTGGAGCTGGCTGACCACCGCGCGGTCGAGGCACTCTCGACGGGGTCATTCGTCGAGAGAAGAGAACGTCACATGAACAGCGGACACTGCCTGTGCGGGGCGATCAGCTACCGGCTCACCGCGAAGCCCGACGCCGTGGTGCTGTGCCACTGCGAGGAATGCCAGCGGCACAGTGGCTCGGCGTTCTCGGTGAACGTGCTGGTGGCGCGGGACGCGGTGGAGATCACCGGCACGCCCCGCTCCCACCAGACCGTCGGCGCCGAGAACGGGCACCTGCGCGACCGCCTGTTCTGCGGCGACTGCGGCACGCCGATCTTCACCGTCATGCACGAGCGGCCGGAGATCATCATCGTCAAGGCCGGCACCCTCGACGATCGCAGCGGTGTGAACCCCGTGGCCGAGGTCTGGTGGCGGCGGGCCCAGGACTGGATCGAGCCGAGCCCGACCCGGCCCCGGTTCGACGGCGACCTGAAGGCCTAGCGCGCGTCTGACAGACATTGTGGAGGGATGCTGAGACCCTGGCCGCCGAAACCCCGCCCCACTGCTGTCTGACGAGCAGTGGCCGTTGATCGAGGACTTGTCGCCGGCGCGGACGCATCGGCAGGGCCAGCCGTTCGCGGATGCGCTGTCGACGATGGAGGTCATCGTCTACCGCGACCGATGCGGGATCGCGTGGCGGGACGTGCCGTCCTCGGGCCGTGGCAGCCGATCTGGACCTGGCATCGCCGGCTCTGCGGGCATGTGGGATGTGCTGCTATCGCGTCTAGGACGGGGGCAGAGCACGAACGCCGCCGGATCGGGCACGGGACGACAGGGCGTATTCGTCGCGGTCGATCCGGGCTCTTCTGCGCACGCGCGGGATCCGCGCGGTGATCCCGGTACCGGCTGTTCTGGCCGGCCACCGGGTTCGCCGGGGGTCTCGGGGCGGCCGGCCGCCGGTGTTCGATCCGGTGGGTTACCGGGGCCGCAACGTGATCGAGCGTGGTTCAACGTCCTACCGGGCGGCGATCGTCCCGCACGCCGTGATCACGTGGACCACAGCTCTGTCATGCACGCCCCAGACGATCGCCGCCGGGCCAACGACTGTCACTCCCCGCGCCCGTTGCTGAACTCCGGCAGGCCGTCGTTGATCTTCACCGTCCAGCCCCCGTGGTGAATGAGCCGGTGGTCGCGTGAGCAGAGCAGCACGAGGTTGTCCAGGCTGGTCGGTCCTCCGTCAGCCCAGTGAACGATGTGGTGGGCGTGGCATTGCCGCGGTGGGCGGCCGCATCCGGGAAATGCGCACCCTTTGTCCCGGTGGATCAGGGCTCTCCGTATGGCGTTGGGGATCGTCCGGGATGCCCGCCCGATGTCCAGGACTTCGGACTTGGCCCCCAGCACCACTCGGAGGATTTTGCTGTCGCAGGCGATCCGTCGTACCGAGGCGGCGTTGAGCGGCCCCAGGTTCTCCACGTCGGCGGTGCCCTTCTGCTCCTGGAAGTCCTTGAAGGACATCGTCAGGTTCAGGTGCGGCTTCTCGCCACCCTCGTCGGGTAGTTGGTCGCTGCCGAGGGCGATTTCGAACTGGGTAGACCACGCGGCGAGGTGCCTGTTGGGCAGGTCCTTTTCCGCATGGTCCCCCGCCGAACCGGACTGGCCCGTTTCCGAGCATCCGGCTCTCCAGTGATTATGCCGTGAGTTGCGCGGTTGGCTGCTCGCTGTGGATGAGGTCGTGACAGGATTGGCAGACCACAAGGGTTTTGCGCCGTTTCCGTGCCATGGTGGCCATCCACGCGGGCCTGCTGGTTCCAGATCGCGTGAGGTCAGCCAGCGAGCGGACTTGGTGTACTTGTATGTGGTCCGTCTTCTGGCAGAGCTCGCACTGTCCGTTTAGGAGCCGAGTGATCAGCTCCTTGCGGGCGTAGCCGATCTGGGTCGGGATGCGGTCGGTGAGGACCGCGTCCCGCTGCCGGGTGAGTGGGATTCCGCCGAATCGAGCGACCAGCGGCTTCTTGCCCTCGCGGGGTCGGCTGGCTTCAAAGCAGGTGCGCATCCCGTGCGGCGTCGTGATTTTGGCCTTGTAGCGGGCCGCCATCTTTGACACCGTGGAATTATGCTTGGCTGCCAGCGTCTTCAGCATCGCCGTCTCGGCGACCCACTGTAGTCGGGAAAGCCGTGAGACGTTGTGGGCGAGAAGATAGTACTGGACAATCCCCCGGTATTCAGCCCCGCAGGTTCGGACGATGTCGTAGTCGTCGAAATGTGTGAGAGCTGACCGGCGCGCGGGTTTTCCGCGCACCTGATAGGGGGCGCACTTTGTCGTGATCACAGCGGTGGGCACGCTTAACCGAATTGTCCCGTTGACCTGTCGCTGCCCTTGGGTCAATGTGGTGTCACTGTGCTGCACGCTGATCTCGTAGCCGAGATATCGCGCTGCCCGGGTGCGGGCGTGCGTGATCAGCGTTTTGTTTGGCGATAGTTCCAGCTTGAGTTCGTCACGCAGGAAATCCGCCAGTCGCTGTTTGATGGCCTCGGCTTCGGCTCTCGGCCCGGTAAATCCCAGAAGATGGTCATCGGCGTAGCGGTTATAGCGCAGCCGCCGGTAGTGGGGATCCTGTGGATCCTTGCTCGGCAGGGTGTGCAACTGCTGGCGCAGTGTTCGGGCTTGCGCCCGGTCGCCGCGTTCGCGTGCCCGCTCCAGCGCCTTGGCCACCTTCACGTAGGGCGGGTTACGCGCCCTGAGGTGTCCCCGGGTGTATTCGGGGACGAGTACTGTTTCGACAAATTCGTCTAGCTTGTGCAGGTATATATTTGAGAGGATAGGTGAGACGACACCGCCCTGTGGGGCGCCCGATAGGGTGACACCCCACGTCCAGTCCTCCAGGTATCCGGCTTTCAGCATGTTTCGCAGCAGCCGCAGGAACCGGCTATCGTGGATCTTCTCAGCTAGGGTCGTGATCATCACATTGTGATCGAGAGACCCGAAACAGTCGGAGATGTCACCTTCGATAAACCAGGTGGTCGCATGTCAGGTGTTGGCCACCTCACGTAACGCCGTGTGGCAGCCGCGCCTGGGGCGAAACCCGTGGGAGCGATCGGAAAATCGGGGCTCGTAGTACGCCTCAAGAAGTAGGCGCGTTACCTCCCCGACCAGCTTGTCCGACCATATCGGCAGTCCTAGCGGGCGCATCTTCCCGTCCTTCTTTGGGATATAGATTCGCCGTGCCGGCGAGAAGCGATAGCGCTCGTGGCGCATCGCGTCGATGATCGCGAGGATCTTCGCCATGGACATGCCGTCCGCGGTTTCCTGGGTGACCCCAGGCGTCATTGCTCCGTGGTTGGAGTAAATTCGCCCGTAGGCCAGCAGATACAACTGCGGGTTGAACAGTTGTCGGTACAGTTCTTCACACGGCAGGCCGCGCCTCCCGCGCTCACGGAGAACACTCAACACTACTTCGGCGTCCTGCATTTCGCATACCTCGCAGCTTATGGGTGTTCAATCACCTGCGCCCCTTTGCCCTGTGATCGGCGTTACCGTCCCCTTGGTAGGTCGTGACTCCTACGACTACTACGGGCGCTCTGTCGCCATGGGGTTCGCACCCGACAGGCGATCCCACGTTCGTCTCTGTCATACGTTCTCAGCGTGATTTAGGTGCCCCACTCATCTCCTTGAATGCCCTCATTGGGCATCGCTCCGGCGTCCCAGAGGATGCGGCAACCAGATCATGATGTCGCCGCAGGGACCGGCATCGGTTTCAGGCGTGTTTCCGATGGGCGTCGCGTTTCGCCTTCTGGAGATTAGGATTTAAACAATTCGGTTTTCACCATGTCACGCGGGCCGCCCGCTGCACCGCCCCGTACGCCTGGGCACGATCAGCGGTTTCCTGGCATGCTATTGTCCCCTTCACCTTTCGGATCCAGGTAAGCCATCAGGCCCAGAGATATTCCTCCAGTCTCTCCCTACTTTGTAGGGGATATGACAGAGCGCCTCGTGGCGCAGTGATCTCGGCGAACGCGTCGCCTTGGCGCTGAGGGGTGGTGCGGGTGTCGTCGGCCGAGGTCGGCTTGGACTTCGACGCGATGGCCGCTTCCAGCATCGCCCCGGTCTCCGGGTCGACGTGCCCGTGGATGTGGAAGGAGCCGTTCGCGCGGCGGGTGATGTAGAGCTCCCGCGTGGGCTGGGCGAGTTCCGGGACGTCGGGGGCTTTGCCGTCTTGGTCGAGCAAGTACAGGAGATGCTAGGCGAGGTCGTGGAACTTGACCGTGTCGAACTGTGGCGCGTTGTCCACCAACGCCGCTTCGACGTCGTCGCGATCAGCCTCCGGCGCTGCGCTCAGGGTCGTGTCGATGATGTTGAGATGCTGCTTGCTCAGCGTCTCCTCGACCGCCACGTCCCGGACCGCGTTCCGCTCGAACAGCTCCGCGAACCGCACCAGATCCCGCGCCTCACCCCGGGTGATCTTCCACGTCACCGTCAGATAGGCGAGCAGCGCGTTCCGGTCGTCCTTGGTCCGACTGCTGCGGTTCCAGCGTTCCCGTACCACCGCGATCTCTCGCAGGTAGTCCGTCTTGCGCCGCTCCTCGATCAGCACGCCGACCTCGCCCAGCGCCCCGTCACTCAGTCGCCACCATTCGGTGTCGACCGGCATATCGAGGTTCGCTGACATAACCTCATCTTACCATATTCCGAAGCCGGATTCTCGTTGCCAGGAAACGGTTACCTCCCTGTATCCCTCCTGAAGATTCCTTAAGGAAAGCGCTTTCCGATCTTGAAAAGCCCCACCCTCCCAAACGGCAACCGAACAACGAAAGCCGCGCCCCCTCCCACGTCCCAAGCCCTCTGTAAACCGCACCACCCACCCCCCTGACACCACGCAACGGACCCCGCCCACCCACCTGACTCGCGTCAATCGGCCTCGGACGAGAATGAGCCGGCGGTGAGGAGACCCAGGCCCTGTGGGCAATACCCTTGCCAACAAAGGGAAGGGGTGGGCAAGAGTCGCCGACCATACCGTAGCCGACGGGCGGGCCGGCACCGGTGCCCTAGGGTCAGGCCAGCGGCTCGCGGCATGTGGACCGACGACAACCGACACGACCTGGCCAGTCGAAAGTCGCCGGCAGCCGGTACCGAGGGCGATCAACGTCCTCGAGCAGTGGCGGGGCGTCGCCACCCGGTCGACAAACTCGCTGTGGTCTACCGGGCGGCGATCGTCCTGCATACTGCGGTCACGTCACGTGGACCAAAGCCTTGCCAGAAATGCCCTAGCGCTGGAGCGTGAAGAACAGGAAGGCGAGGAAGTTCGGGCGGCCCGTGAGCTCAGGGAACTTCTTGCGGGCCTCGGGCACGGGGGCGGGCTCGCCGAGGCCGAGGATGCGGAAGCCGGCGGCGGTGAAGGCGTCGGTCATGGCGTGCAGCGGGCGGTCCCAGAAGCGCAGCGGCACGGTGTGACCACCCATGTTCCACTCCTCGATCCGCTCGCGGGTGGCGAAGTAGTCCGGCTTGGCCCCGGATTCGCGCTGCCACAACAGGATGGCGGAGGGATGTTCGACGGAGACGAGGAGCCGACCGCCGGGCTTGAGGACCCGGCGCAGCTCGGCCAGCGTCGGGCCCCAGTCCTCAAGGTAGTGCAGCACCAGGGAGGCGACGACGTCGTCAAAGGTGTTGTCGGGTAAGGGAAGCGGGTCGGCCAGGTCGGCGACCCGCAAGTCCGCGTCCTCGCCGAGCCGCTTTCGGGCCTGGGCCAGCATTCCCGCGCTGGCGTCGATGCCGGTGACGATCGCGCCCCGCTCCCGCAACGCCGCGGACAGCGGCCCCGCCCCGCACCCCGCGTCCAGGATCCGCCGCCCGGCCACCTCCCCGGCCAGGGCCAGCATCGCCGGGCGCTCGTAGTAGGCGTTGAGCAGGCTGGTCTCGTTCTCCGCGGTGTACGCCTCGGCCAGCGTGTCGTAGTCGTTCACAACGAATTCAAGCACGATCAGCGGGTGACGTCATGCCGCGAGGCCGGGCCGAACTCCTGTTCGAAGCGGGCCAGTAGAGTGGCCAGCAACGGGTTGAGCAGGGCCAGTTGCTCCTCGGTCAGCGCACTGGCGAAGATCTCCTGCTCGTAGGCGGCGCGGGCAGTGGTGGCGGCCCGCCAACGATGGCGGCCCTTGCGGGTCAGGCGGACCGGACGACTGCGGCCGTCGGCGGCGGCGACCGGCTCGACCAGGCCCGCCTGGATGAGGCGGTCGATGCGCAGGCTGATGGTGCCCGCGGTGAGGCCCAGGGTCTCGGCCAGCTGCTTGGGCGTGCACACGGGGCCGGCGCGGTGCAGCACCGACAACGCCTCCCAGTCGCCCACGGTGAGCTCGTGCCGGGTGGCCGCGCGCGCGAGCACCTGGCCGAACTGACGGGAGATTCGGCCGATGCGCTGCCGGGCGGCCTCGACGTCCCGGTCCACGCCGTCGGGCATCTGCCCGATCCACGTGCCGAGCTCGGCCCCGACCGAGTCCTGGTCCGCCACTGGACACTCCTTTGGGTACCAAGGTAGTTTGCTTTGGGTATCAAACTATACCGGCACGGGGGAGTTTCCGATGGTAGAAGACATCCAGGACCAGGTCTGGCTGGTCACCGGGGCCAGCGTCGGGTTCGGCCGCACGTTGGCCGAGACCGTGCTGGCCCGCGGCGGGCGGGTGGTGGCGACCGCGCGCGACCTCGATGCCGTCAAGGATCTGGCCGAGCGGGAGCCGGAGCGGGTGCTGGCCGTCCGCCTCGACGTCACGGACCCGGCCTCGGTGCGTGCGGCGGTCGACGCGACCGTCGCCCGGTTCGGCCGGATCGACGTGCTCATGAACAACGCCGGGCACGGCCTGGTCGGCGCGCTGGAAGAGCTATCGGAGCAACAGATCCACGCGGTGATGGCCACGAACGTGTTCGGCGCGATGGCGGTGACCCGGGCCGTGCTGCCGCACATGCGGGCCCGCCGGCAGGGGCGCATCGTGCAGATGTCCTCGGTCGGCGGCGTGGTCGGCAATCCCGGCCACGCCATCTACGCCACGTCCAAGTTCGCGCTGGAGGGCATGTCCGAGGCCCTGGCCGGCGAGGTCGCGCCGCTGGGCATCCGCGTCCTGATCGTCGAGCCGGGGCCGTTCCGCACCGAGTTCGCCGGCCGGTCCATGGCCTTCGCCGAGCCCATCGACGACTACCGGGACACGCCCGCCGGCACGCTGCGCACCCGTTTCCGGGAGCAGGACGGCCGCCAGCCCAACGATCCGGCCCAGGCCGCGGCGATCATCGTCGACCTCGCCAACGACGACAGCGCGCCGCTGCGCATCCCGCTCGGCCCCGAGGCCGTCGGCCGGATCCGGGAGAAACTCCAGCGCCAGCTGGACGATCTGGCGCGGTGGGAGTCCGTCGCGGTCGACACCCGCTACTGAGCGACCGCGGCCGGCTCCTCCTCGGTGCGTTCCTGGGCGTCGTCGAGCACGATGCGGCCGAGCACGGCGTAGGTGTCGGGGCGGAAACGCTTGAGCGCCAAGGCGCCGAGGATGCCGATGACGAACAGGCCGGCGACGATCCAGGGAATGGCGTGGAAGAACGGGGTGGAGGCGGCCGCGCCGGCGGCGGCGCCGAGGTTGTCCACGAGCAGCCAGACCACGGCGATCATGCCGATGCCGCCGAGCAGGGGAGCGGTGAAGGTCTTGAACCAGTGCCGGGATTCCTTGTGGTTGCGGGCGAAGTAGCCGATCACCGCGAACGAGCACAGGGTCTGCACGATCAGGATGGCCATGGTGCCGAGAATGGCCATCAGGGTGTAGAGGCTCAGGTACGGGTCCTGCCCGGCCAGGCTGAACAGCGCCACGATCACCACGGCGATGGCGGTCTGGGTGAAGGAGGCGACGAACGGCGAGCCGTGCCGGGGGTGGGTGCGGCCCAGCCGTTTCCAGATCAGGCCCTCGCGCCCGATGGCGTACATGTACCGGGCGGCGCACTGGTGGAAGGCCATGCCGCAGGCGAAGGAGCCGGTGATCAGCAGCCACTGGAACAGCAGCACGGCCCAGTGTCCGACGAAGGTCTCGGTGGGGCCGAAGAAGAATCCCAGCGGATCGGACGCGGCGACCTGGACCGAGCGGGCCAGGCCGTTGCCGGCGATGGCCATCCAGGACACGAAGATGTAGAAGATCCCGACGCCGACCACCGAGATCAGGGTGGCCCGCGGAATGGTCTTCTTCGGCTCCCGCGACTCCTCGCCGTACATCGCGGTCGACTCGAAGCCCACCCACGACCAGAAGGCGAAGAACAGCCCCAGGCCGGCGGCGGGGCCGCCGAAGGCGTTGAGCGGATTGACGGGAGACAGGGGGATCCCGTCGGGGCCGCCGCCCCGCACCAGCACCGCCACGGCCATCAGGAACAGCATGCTGACCTCGGCCACCAGCATCACGCCGAGCAGCCGCGAGGTCAGGTGGATGTCGAAGTACGACAGGATCGCGGTGGCGGCCAACATGATCGCGGCGAACAGCTGCCACGGCAGGTGCACGCCGAACTGGGCCAGCACGGTGGTCTGGGCGAAGTAGGCGAAGATGCCGACGATGGAGGCCTCGAACACGATGTAGGCCAACACCGCCAGCAGTCCGCTGGCCAGCCCGACCACCCGGCCGAGGCCCTGCGACACGAAGCCGTAGAACGCGCCGGTGGCGGTGATGTGCTTGGTCATCGCCACGTAGCCGACGGAGAACACCGTCAGCACCACCGTGGCGAACAGGTAGCCGGCCGGGGCGCCGGTTCCGTTGCCGAAACCGACGGCGACCGGGACGTTGCCGGTCATCGCGGTGATCGGGGCGGCCGTGGCGATCGCCATGAACACCACCCCGACCACACCCACCGAGTTGGCGCGCAGGCGATCCATCAGTGCGGGCAGCCCCTTCAGAGGAGTTGGTAGGCCTTCTCGAGGGATACTCGCAGGATCTGCTCCATCTCGTCGAAGTGCGACTGGTCACAGACCAGCGGCGGCGACAGCTGCACGACCGGCTCGGCCCGGTCGTCGGCCCGGCAGTACAGGCCGTTGTCGAACAGCGCGGTGGACAGGTAGCCGCGCAGCACCCGCTCCGACTCGTCGGGGGTGAAGGTGAGCTTGGTGTCCTTGTCCTTGACCAGTTCGATGCCGTAGAAGAAGCCGGCCCCGCGCACGTCGCCGACGATCGGCAGGTCCCGCAGCTTGTCCAAAGTGGACCGGAACGCCGCCTCGTTGTCCTGCACGTGCTGGTAGATGCCCTCGTTCTCGATGATGTCCAGGTTGGCCATCGCCACCGCGCAGGACACCGGGTGCCCGCCGTAGGTGGAGCCGTGCATGAAGATGTTGTGGCCCTGCAGGAACGGCTCCATCAGCCGGTCGCTGGCCAGCACCGCGCCCAGCGGGGCGTAGCCGGAGGTCAGGCCCTTGGCCACGGTGATCATGTCGGGCTGGTAGCCGTAGCGGCGGGCCCCGAAGTCGTGGCCCAGCCGGCCGAACGCGCAGATCACCTCGTCGGACACGAGTAACACGTCGTAGGTGTCGCAGATCTCCCGGACCCGCTGCCAGTAGCCGGGCGGCGGCGGGAAGCAGCCGCCGGTGTTCTGCAGCGGCTCCAGGAACACCGCGGCCACGGTGTCCGCGCCCTCCATCAGGATGGCCTGCTCGATCTGGTCGGCCGCCCACCGGCCGAAGGCGACCAGGTCGTCGCCGTGCTCGGGGGCGCGGTAGAAGTTGGTGTTGGGCACCTTGATCGCGCTGGGCACCAGCGGCTCGAAGTCGGCCTTGGCCCCGGGGATGCCGGTGATCGACAGCGCCCCCTGCGAGGTGCCGTGGTAGGCCATCGACCGGCTGATCACCTTGTGCTTGGTGGGCTTGCCGGTGAGCTTGAAGTACTGCTTGGCCAGCTTCCAGGCCGTCTCAACGGACTCGCCGCCGCTGACCGTGAAGAACACGCGGTTGAGGTCGCCGGGCGCGGCGGCGGCCAGCCGCTCGCCCAGCCGCACGGCGGCCGGGTGGGCGGCCGACCAGAGCGGGAAGTAGGCCAGCTTGCGGGTCTGCTCGGCGGCGGCCTGGGCCAGCTCCTCGCGGCCGTGGCCGACCTGCACGGCGAACAGGCCGGCCAGGCCGTCGAGGTAGCGCTTGCCGTTGGTGTCGTAGACGTAGACGCCCTCGCCGCGCTCGATGACCGGGATGTCGGTCTCGGTGTAGGCGGAGTGGCGGGCGAAGTGCAGCCACAGGTGGTCCCGGGCCGAGGCGGGGAGGTCGGCGCTCCCAGGGCTGGCGGTCATGGCGTCCTCACCGATTTCGTCGTCCAAGCGTCTCTTGACTACGTTTATCGCACATCGGTGAGGTCAATACAAGGGATTCCGCAGGGCTTAGCGGGTGCCCCACTGGTAGGACTGCTTGTGTAGCCGCAGGTAGGGCATGGTTTCCACGTCCCGCACGCCCTCGACGGTGCGGATCCGGTTGGACATCAGGTCCAGCAGGTCGGCGTCGTCCTCGCAGACGGCCTCGCACAGGATGTCGAAGCGGCCGGCGCAGACCACCACGTAGTCGATCTCCGGCATGGCCGAGAGCGCCTCGGCCACCGGCTCGATCGGGCCGCTCACCTTCAGCCCGAGCATGGCCTGCCGGAACAGCCCCACCTGCATGGGATCGGTGACCGCGACGATCTGCATCACGCCGGTCTGCACCAGCTTGGCCACCCGCTGCCGGACCGCCGCCTCGGACAGGCCCACGGCCTTGCCGATCGCCGCGTACGGCCGCCGGCCGTCCTCCTGGAGCTGTTCGATGATCAGTTTCGACGCCTCGTCGAGAGGCTCCGTGTTCCTGCGCACCGGCGCATCATCGCAGGTCTCCGCCCGTCGGCACGGCAGCGGTGACCGTGTCCGCCACGGCGTCGACGCGCCGGAAGTAGGCCGAACCCTTGCGCCAGGCGACAATCATCGGCGCCACGCCCACCGCGAGCAGGCCCAACCCGATCCCGTTGACCACCGCGTCGTTGGAGCCGATGGCCTCCACGAACATCCACAGCAGGAACGCGGCCCCCAGTCCCGGCCACAGCCCGATCAGCACGAAGTTGCGCACGCTGGTGAACAGCTCGGCCCGGTGCGACACGACCACCGCGAGGCCGGCCAGGCCGTAGTAGAAGGCGATCTGCAACCCGATCGCGCTGATCGCGGCGGACAGGATCTCGCCAACCGAGCCGAGGAAGTTGGCCGCCACGAACATGATCACCGACACCACCGCGACCGTGATGGTGGCCAGGGTCGGCGTGCGCCAGCGGCGGTGGGTGCGGCCGAACGCGCGCGGCAGCGTGCCGTCCCGGCCCATCGCGAACATCGTGCGCGTGACCTGGATCAGCGTGGTCTCCAGGGTGGCGATGGTGGACAGCACCACCGCGATGGACAGGATCTTGCCGCCGGGGCCGGGCCAGATGGCCTGGCCGAGCAGGTCCAGCAGGTTGCCGCTGCTGCCGCCGATGGTGTCGGCCGACAGCAGCAGGTTGACCAGCACGGTGAAGCACAGGAACAGGCCGAACACGATCACCACGCCGACGATGCCGCCCAGGCCGGCGGCCCGGCGCGCGGACTTCGTCTCCTCGTTGAGATTGGCCGAGACGTCCCAGCCCCAGTAGTAGAAGGCGGCCACCAGCGCCGCCCCGGCGAAGCCGCCCATGCCGTCGAAGTGCGAGAAACCCAGCCAGGACCAGTCGAAGTGCTCGACGGCGATGCTCGGCGCGCGCACCAGGCCGACCACCAGGAACACCACCAGGATGGCCACCTCGATGCCGGACATGATCCACTGTGCCCGGGCCGTGACGTGCGCGCCGAGATAGACCACCAGCGCCATGGCCACGAACCAGACCGCGCCGACCACCGTCACCAGTGGCGTGTCGGCGGCCAGGTCCGGGTCGAACAGGGACAGCGTGAGCGAGCCGGCCGGGATCGCGCCGGCGACCATGAACAGCGTGGCCGAGACGATCAGCGCCCAGCCCGACAGGTAGCCCAGGAACGGGTGTAAGGCGCGGCCGACCCAGGCGTAGCTGGCGCCGGCGTTGACCTCGGTGCGGCCCAGGTGGCTGAACGCCCAGGCGATGCCGAGCATCGGGATCCCGCACCAGAGCAGCGCCGCCGGACTGCCCAGCCCCGCGACCGCGACCAGGGCCGCGGTGCTCGCGCCGATCGAGTAGGCGGGCGCGCTGCCCGCGACGGCCATCATGGCGGTGTCGGCCGCCCCGAGCACGTTGGCCCGGAGCGTGTGCTGCTCTGACATCGGCGCCTCCACAGGGTTGACGGGTGACAGCGGCCACACCCGTGCGGTGTAGTGAAGGCGCTCCTCCGTGCGAAGTCAATGGCTGGATCGACTGAAACGGTAACTTAATCGCCCGGTTGCAATCGATACCGTCGCGCGGGAGCATGGTTTACGACTAAATCCGTGTCCGGAAGGATCCGTTCGGTGGCCGAGAAGACTGTGTTCAGCAACCTCGTCAACGGCGAGCGCGTCGGCGCGGCCGACGGTCGCACCCTAGACGTCGTCGACCCGGTGACCGGCGAGGCGTACGCGACCTCGCCGCTGTCCGGCCCGGCCGACGTGGACGCGGCGGTCGCCGCCGCCAGCGCCGCCTTCGAGTCGTGGCGCGACACCACCCCGGCCCAGCGGCAGCTGGCGCTGCTCAAGATCGCCGACGCCATCGAGGCGCGGGCCGAGGAATTCGTGCGCGTCGAGTCGGCCGACACCGGCAAGCCGCTGGCCGTCACCGAGACCGACGAGATCCCGCCGTGCGTCGACCAACTGCGCTTCTTCGCCGGCGCGGCGCGGGTGCTGGAGGGGCGGTCGGCGGGGGAGTACATGGCCGGGCACACCTCGTACGTGCGGCGGGAGCCGGTCGGGGTGTGCGCACAGGTGACGCCGTGGAACTACCCGCTGATGATGGCGGTCTGGAAGATCGCCCCGGCCTTGGCGGCCGGCAACACCGTGGTGCTCAAGCCGTCCGACACCACGCCGGCGTCGACGACCCTGCTGGCCGAGGTGTGCGCCGAGTTCCTGCCGGCCGGCGTGCTCAACGTCGTCTGCGGCGACCGGGACACCGGCCGGGCCCTGGTGGCGCACGACCGTCCGGACATGGTGTCGATCACCGGCTCGGTGCGGGCCGGCATGGAGGTCGCCGCGGCGGCCGCCCAGGACCTCAAGCGGACCCACCTGGAGCTGGGCGGCAAGGCCCCGGTCGTGGTGTTCGAGGACGCCGACCTCGCCGCGGCCGCCGCCGGCATCGCCGCCGCCGGGTACTTCAACGCCGGGCAGGACTGCACCGCCGCCACCCGGGTCATCGTCGCCTCCTCGGTGTACGAGGAGTTCTCGGCTCTGCTGGCCGCCGAGGCCCAGGGCACCCGGACCGGCGCGCCCGGCGAGGACGTCTTCTACGGGCCGCTGAACAACGCCTCGCAGCTGGCCCGGGTCGCCGGCTTCATCGAGCGGCTGCCCTCGCACGCCGCCGTGCTGGCCGGCGGGTCGACCGTCGGCGACCGGGGCTACTTCTACGCCCCCACCGTGGTTTCCGGGCTGCGCCAGGACGACGAGATCATCCAGAACGAGGTGTTCGGCCCGGTGATCACCGTGCAGTCCTTCGCCGACGAGGCCGACGCGGTGGCGATGGCCAACGGCGTCAAGTACGGCCTGGCCTCCAGCGTCTGGACCCGCGACCACGGCCGGGCCATGCGGCTGGCCAAGCGCCTCGACTTCGGCTGCGTGTGGATCAACACCCACATCCCCATCGTCGCCGAGATGCCGCACGGCGGCTTCAAGCACTCCGGCCACGGCAAGGACCTGTCCCTGTACGGCCTGGAGGACTACACCCGCATCAAGCACGTCATGTCCGCGTTCTGACCGCCCCGTCCAGGGCGACCAGGGCCTCCAGGAGGTCGCCGCCGGGGAGGCCCTGGTCGCCGAACAGGCGGCGCTGCACGTCGATCACCAGCGGCAGCGCCTCGCGCAGCACCGCCAGGCCGGCGGCGGTGACCGTCAGGCACTTGGCCCGCACGTCGGCGGGGTTGGTCGTCCGCCGGACAAAACCCTTGGCCTCCAACGCTTTCAGCATATGCGAGAGCTGCATCGGCTGGATGTCGCCGTGCTCGGCCAGGGTGGCCTGGGCGACGGGCTCGCCGGACCGGCCGAGCCAGGCGGCCATGGTCAGCGTCATGAACTGGAGCTGGGTCAGGTCCAGCGGGGCCAGCGCGCGGTCGGCCTCCCGCTGGTAGCGGTGCACCAGCCGCCACAACACGAAGCCGACCGCGTTCTCCGGCGCGCCGAGCGACACCTCGGCGAACAGCTTCTCGGCCTCGATGCTCATGCCACCGGATCGTACCGGCCCTTGCGTTCCCCCTCGGCCGATACTAAAGTCATTTAGTATGAATCTGACCATCGGATGTATGGAGTACGACCGCACCCGCGCGCTGTTCGACGGCAGCGTGCGGATCGACGGCGTCGACGCCACGTTCGACAGCGGGCGACTGGCCTCGGACGTGTTCGAGCGCATGGTTCGGGACCGGGCTTTCGACGTCGCCGAACTGGGTCTGACCTTCTATCTGCGCACCCTGGAGCTACCTAATCCGCCGTTCGTCGCGATTCCGGTGTTCCCGGCCCGGCAGTTCCGGCACGCCGCCATCTTCGTCAACGCCGCCAGCGGCATCGAACGCCCGCGGGACCTCGTCGGAAAGACCATCGGCGAATTCGGCACCTACGGCCACGATGTCGGCGTGGAAGCCAAGGGCGTGCTGGCCGACGACTACGGCGTCACGCCCGACAAGTGCCGCTGGGTCATCGGCGGCGCCGACCTCCCCATGGCCCCCTTCGACTTCGTGCCGCTCATCCACCCCGCCGACGTCGACGTCGCACCCGCCCCGGCCGGCCGGGGACTCAGCGCCATGCTCGAATCCGGCGAGATCGACGCCCTCATCTCCGCCCGCGTTCCCCAGTGCGTCGTCGACGGCTCGCCCGCCGTGCGACGGCTGTTCCCCGATTACGAAGCGGTGGAGCGTGACTACTATTCCCGAACCGGCGTCTACCCCATCATGCACGTCCTGGTCGTGCGCCGGGATCTGTCGGCCGATGTCGTGCAGGCGGTCTATCGGGCGTTCACCGAGGCCAAGGATCTCGCCCTGGAACGCTATCGGCGCGGCAGCCTCGGCCAGCACATGGAAATGATGGTCCCGTGGTTCACGCCGCTCTGGGACCGCAACCATTTCCCGGACGAATTCTGGGCCTACGGAATCGAACCCAACCGCGCCGCCATCGACAGCTTTCTCCGGCACTTCCACGAACAGGGCCTGTCGCGGCGGCGGTTCGCCGTCGACGAGATCTTCGCCGACGGCGACTGGTAGGCCTCAGCCCGCCGCGGCCGCCACCGTCTCCTGGATGAGGCCGCGGATCATGGGCGACGGGGCCACGCCGAGCTCCTGAGCCAGCAGGCGACGATAGTTCTGGTACGTGGACAGCGCCTCCGCGACGTTGCCCTCGGCCAGATGCACCTCGATCGCCAGCCGGTACGGACTCTCCCGCAGCGGATCGGCCCGGACCGCCGCCAGCGCCGCCTCAAGGGCGTCGCCCGGCCGGCCCGCCGCCAGACACGCCGCCGCGAAGCCCTCCACCGTGTGCAGATACAGCTGGCGCAGGCGTTCCCGCTCCACCAGCACCCACTCGTCATACCAGCCCGGCAGCAGCTCGTGCGGGCCGAGCAGCAGACTCGTCGGCAGGTCCGCGCTGCCCAGCCGGGCCTGCGCCGACATCGCCACCAGCTCGCTCACGTCCAGCCGCAGCCCCGGATCCAGGCTGATCGCGTCCGCAGCCACCCGCACCGTCGGCACCGGCAGCTGCTGCAACCGCCACAACGCCGTGCGCAGGCTCGCCGCCGCCCGCTCCTCCCTGCCCTCCGGCCACAACAGACCCACCGCCGTGTTCCGGTTCGTGTCCCGCCTCAGAGCCACCAACGCCAACAGCCGCTGCTGCGCCCTCGGCACCACCAGCTCACGGCCGCCCGCCGACAACACGAAGCCGTCAAGCAGGGACAGGCTTGCGGTGGTGGACATGGAGCACTCCCGAGAGGTCAGCCGTTCTACGCCGTCATGGTCACGCATACCCACAAGAGCCACTGCTGCATACGGCCGATACCACCCGAAGGGGCAGTGCATATGGCGCCGCCTCCGGCGTCGCGGCTCGGCTGTGCTTGTGCCGCGCGTTCCGCGCGGGGCTCGGCCGCTCGTGACCGCTGCCTTCCCTGGCCGGATTTAACCCGCCGCATCGGCTCGGGTGGGTGGTTGCGTCAGGTGGCGGCGGGTGAAATCCGGCGACGGTCCAGGCAGCGGCGCGGCCGAGCGCTCTCCTGGGTTGGCGGTGGCCGGTGGTCGTCGAAGCGGCAAGGTGGTTGCCGAAGGGGCGGTCCCGGGCAACTCAGAGTATGCGTACATGAGAAAAGAAAGGGGGTGATGATCTGATCCGGTGATGGGGGTGAATTCTGGGATCACCCGGGGTGATCGAGTCTGACGGGTAGGTCACGCCAGGTATCGCAATTGGCGCAGCGCGTGAGAGTATCCGGCTCATGTACCGCCGTCGCCCTGTGCTGATCGTGGGATTTAGCCCACTCACCCGAATCGGATTGGCGCGAGTGCTCGCTCGACTTCCCGATGTGGGGGCGATCAGCGCGGCGGCGTCGCCGGCGGCGGCAGTCCGATTCGCCCGTCGCACCATGACCGGCATGGCCGTGGTGGACCAGGCGGCCGATCCCGGCTTCACCCTCGTGCGGTCGCTGAGCAGCGGGTACACCCCGTGCCCGGTGGCGGTGCTGCTCACCCCGTCGGCCCACGCCGACGAGGACGCCAGATTCGCCTTCGGCCAGGGCGCGCAGGCGGTGGCCCTGGCCACGGCCTCGGCCAGCTATCTGCACCAGGTGCTGGCCGGCGTTTACATCGGTGTCCCGATACAGTCGAAGGGCGAACCGTCCAACGCCGAGCAGAAACGCGGCCACGCCCTGTCCCAACGGGAAACGGAAATCCTCGCCCTGATCGCCGAGGGCATGAGCAGCAAGCTGATCGCGGAACGACTCGTGGTGTCGGTGGAAACGGTCCGCTCGCACGCCAAGAACATCATCCGCAAGCTGGAGGCGAACGGCCGCGCCGAGGCCGTTTCCATCGCCTATCGCACCGGCATTCTCGATTCAGACGCCCTGCCGCTGGCCTGAGCGGGCCGTCCGCTGGCACCAAGCACTGAACCATGGTTCACTGCTTGGCATGCCGTATCGACGCACACCCCGGGTGCAGGCCCGGCTGGACGCCCAGCGCGAGGCGCTGGTGGCGGCGGCGGTGGCGCTGCTCGCCGAGCAGGGCTACGCGGGGTGCTCGGTGGCGGCGGTGGCGTCGCGGGCGGGCGTGTCGACCGGCAGCGTGTACCGGTACTTCCCGGGCAAGGCGGAGCTGGTGGTGGAGGTGTTCCGCAACCTGGTCGGCCGGGAGGTGCAGGCGGTCGAGGACGCGGCGGCGAGCCCTGGGGACCTGATCGACCGGGTGGTGGCCATCGTGGAGACCTTCGCCAACCGGGCGCTGAAGTCGCCGACCCTGGCCTACGCGCTGCTGGCCGAGCCGGTGGACCCGCCAGTGGAGGCCGAGCGCCTGGTGTTCCGACGGGTGTTCCAGGAGGCCTTCGCCACCCACGTCACCGAGGCCATCAAGGCCGGCGCGCTGCCGCCGCAGGACGCCAAGATCACCGCAGCGGCGCTGGTGGGGGCGGTCGCGGAGGTGCTGGTCGGCCCGCTGTCCGCCGGTGTCGCGAGCGCCGACACGGTGCCGAGTCTGGTCCGATTCACCCTTCGTGCCCTGGGAGCCGACGATGCCGCCCACTCATGAGGTCACCAACCAGGTCCCGCCGCTGACCGGCCACGACGTCGCGGCGCACCCGTCGTTGATCAAATGCCTGCGGCGCGAGGGCGCGGGGTGGGCCGAGCCGGAGCTGCACGAGCTGGGCCGGCTCGCGGGCAGCGCGCAGGCCCAGGAGTGGGGCCGGGGCGCCAACGCGAACCCGCCGGCGCTGCGCACGCACGACCGCTACGGCAACCGGATCGACGAGGTGGACTTCCACCCGTACTGGCACGAGCTGATGACCGTGGGCGTCGAGCACGGCCTGCAGGGCGCGGCCTGGCGGGAAGAACGCTCCGGCGCACACGTGGCCCGCGCGGCGAAGTTCTTCGTGTGGAGCCAGGTCGAGGCCGGCCACACCTGCCCGCTGGCCATGACGTACGCGGCGATTCCCGCGCTGCGGCACAACAAGGAGCTCGCCGACCGGTACGAACCGTTGCTGGCGGCCAAGATCTACGACTACGGCCTGCGCGAGCCGGGCACGAAGCGCGGCCTGATCGCCGGCATGTCGATGACCGAGAAGCAGGGCGGCTCGGACGTCCGCGCCAACACGACCACCGCCACGCCCGGCGGCAACGGGGAATACGTCATCCGCGGCCACAAGTGGTTCACATCCGCCCCGATGTCGGACATGTTCCTCACCTTGGCCCAGGCCCCGGGCGGCCTGTCCTGCTTCCTGCTGCCCCGGATCCTGCCCGACGGCGCCCGCAACCGGATCCACCTCCAGCGGCTGAAGGACAAGCTGGGCAACAAGTCCAACGCCTCGGCCGAGCTGGAGTACGACGACGCCGTCGGCTGGCTGGTCGGCGAGGAGGGCCGGGGCGTGCCGACCATCATCGAGATGGTCAACAACACCCGGCTGGACTGCGTGATCGGCAGCGCCGCCCTGATGCGGGCCGGTGTCGCGCAGGCGGTGCACCACGCCAGTCACCGCACGGCGTTCGGTCGGCTGCTGGTGGACCAGCCGCTGATGTCCAATGTGTTGGCGGACTTGGTGGTTGAGTCCGAGGCGGCGCTGGCGGTGATGTTCCGCCTGGCCGGCGCGACCGACCGTGACGAGACGGCCTTCCGCCGCCTGGCGCTGGCGGTGACCAAGTACTGGGTGTGCAAGCGGGCCCCGATGCACGCCGCCGAGGCGCTGGAATGCCTGGGCGGCAACGGTTACGTCGAGGAATCGGGGATGCCCCTGCTGTACCGGGAGGCGCCGCTGCCCTCGATCTGGGAGGGCTCCGGCAACGTGGCGGCGCTGGACGCGCTGCGGGCCATGGGCCGCCAACCCGAGTCGGTGCAGGCGTATTTCGCCGAGGTGGAGCTGGCCGCCGGTGCGGACGCCCGGCTGGACCGCTCGGTGGAGTTGCTGCGCAAGGAACTCAGCGACCTCGACAACATCGAGTTCCGGGCTCGCCGCGTGGTCGAGCAGATGGCCTTGGTGTTGCAGGGATCGCTGCTGGTCCGGCACGGGGACCCGGCGGTCGCCGACGCGTTCTGCGCCTCCCGCCTTGGCGAGGACTGGGGCATCGCCCTGGGCACGCTTCCGTCCGGTGTGGACAGTCGTGCCATCGTCACGAGCGCGTGGACGGGACTCCGCTGAGCTCGGCGGCCATTCGGGCCCGAACGGACGCGACGGCCTTGGAGCGGGCGAAGGCCCGCGACACCTGGGCCAGCCACCGGGTTTCGGCCGCCACGCTGGGATCCACCCGGTGCGGGGCCTGATCACCGGCCGGGTAGCCGACGCCCGCGTCGTGGGCCAGCACGGCGGCGGCGATGGTCGCCGCCTCGATGGTCGCCTCGCGTCGGGACGGCCGCGCGGCTGTGGCGGCCTCGGCCGCCCACTCCCGCACCGACGGGTGGATGTGCCCGCGCAGCGCCAACTGCGCGTCCCGGATCTCGATGACGTGCCGGTACAGCGCGAACTCCACGCCGCCCTGCTGCCGGGCGACGGTGCTCAGCGCGATGGCCGGCATCGCCGCGTGCATCGCCTGCCACAGCGGGCGCAGCTGCACGTAGCGCCACTGCGCGCCGAGCCACCGCACGGGCGGGCTGAGATACGGCCCCCACGCGGTCAGCGTCGCCCCGGCCGCCGACACGAGCACGCAGCTGGCCGCCAGCGCCGCCGACACCCCGTCCTCGGTGGTGGTGTTCTGGTGCTGGGACAGGGCGATCCAGATGTCGTCGAACTGCCAGGCCGTCCACGGCACGCCGATCAGCGCGCCGGCGATGATCAGCCGCAGCCCGGTGCGCAGCAGGCTCGGCGGGACCAGCCGGGCCGACCGGGCGATCAGGGCGGCGAAGGTCAGCAGGCCCCACACCTCGTAGACGATCAGCACCACGTTGTAGGCCACGAAAACCGGCACCCCGTCGGGCGTGAACGTCACGACGTCGGTCGAGGCCTGGTGCGCGCCGGAGAAGAAGAACAGGACCGCGGCCAGCGTCATCGCCGTGGCGGTGGCCAGCCGGTGCACCCGGCGGCGCACCGCGTCCCGCCGCACCGTGTCGGCGAACTGCACCAGGAAGCCCAGCGCCGCCATCTTCAGCTCGTCGCTGACCAGGCCGGCGATGGCCGGCAGCGGGCCGGTCACGTCCAGGGTCATCCAGGCGTCCAGGCCGAGCGCGCCGGCGATGCACACCGCGAAGCCGGCGACGTGCGGCATGCCCCGGGCCCGCTGGTCGGAACTGGCCAGCCGCACCTTGTAGCAGATCACCACGATGGCGACCAGACAGCCGAGATAGGCCAGGATCTCAATCATCGCGCCGCCGCGTGCCGAACAGCCGGTCCAGCTGGACGACCTCGTCCGGGGCCTGGGCCGACGGCGTGCGCGGCAGCCGGGCCACCCGCTGGGCGATCAGCGAGGCCAGCAGCTCGGCCTCCTGCTCCTCGTCACGGGTGTAGACGGTGCGGCCGAGCACGCGCCGCACCAGCTCGGGGGAGAGGTTGGGCATCAGGGCCTTGGTCGCGGCGGCGTCGATCTCGCCGCTGCCGGTGTGCCCGCACAGCAGGTGCGCGACCTCGTGCAGCAGGATGTGCTGCTGGTGCAGCTCGGTCGTGTCGGCCGGGTAGAGGATGTAGTCGGCCCGGTCGGTGGTCATCAGCAGCCCGCACGGCGCGCCCGCGCCGGCGGCGGCCGGCATCAGCTCGATCGGACGGCCGCGGTGCTCGGCCACCGCCGCGACGAAGGTGTCCGTGCGGAACGGGGCGGGCACCGGCACCGACTCGGCCAGTTCCCGGCAGCGTCGCCACAGCCGTTTGTCCTGCACCATCACTCCCGGTCAGCGGGAATCGCCGTCGCGGATCGCCTCCCTGCGGGCGATCGCGTCGATCATGTCACTGATGGTGTCGAGTCCGGCGGGGGAAAGCGTTACTGCTCTCAGGGCAACGTTGCGTACTCCGGCGTCCCGAAGGGCGCCAAGCAGCTCCAGCTCCTCGGCGATCTTGGCGCTCTGCTCGTCGTCGAAGAAGTACGCGGGGGAGACCTGGAAGAACTGGGCCAGCGCCTCCAGATGCCGCTTGGTGGGGTTGTCCCGACGGCCGGTGCGCAGCTGCCACAGGTACGTGGTCGAGAAGCTCTCCCCGGTGGCCTCGCGGCAGGCCTTGGCCACCTCGTCGTGGCTGTACTGCTCGCGGTTGGGCTTGCGGACCACCTGGAACAGCTTGTCGATCTTCGCAGCGAGTGACGTCGGCTCGGGATCGGGCGCCGGCACCGTCCACCTCCCTCAGCACGGATGAAGCCGTCCTGCCTAGGTATTCATCACAGTTTACAGGGCCTGGCCCGCCCCGACGCGCGCCGTCGGCGAGGCTACGCCGGGTGGCGACCCCCGCGCAGCGCCGGGTAGAACGCCCAAAACGCCCACGGCCCGAGGGGTGCGGCCCTGCTACCCAGGCCTTTCTTCTCGGCGTTTATGTCGATCACCGTCCTCGGCGCTCTCGATCAATTCGGTGAGCTGTCCCATGGATGCGCCGATCAGCATGGGGACCCTTGGTCCGAACCGGTCGGTGTCCACCCCGGACCCCTCCATCCCGCGCGTGCGGCGTGCACATGAGACGGACTGTCGATGGATCCTCGGGTTGTGTCAACGGGTTATGTCAGCGGATGGCCAGCAGCGCGCGCAGCGTCGCGTCCAGGTGGGCGGTGATCGCCTCGCGGGCCGGGCCGGGCTCGCCGGCGGCCAGCGCCGCCACGATCGCCTCGTGCTCGGTCAGGACGGCGTCCCGCCGGTGGGCCCCGCCCTGCAACGCCACCAGCCCGGAGACGACCTGTCGGGCCCGCAACGTCTCGTAGGTGCGGGTCAGCGTCTCGTTGCCGGCGGCGCGGATCAGGATGGTGTGGAAGCGGGTGTCGGCCTCGATGAAAGTCCGGTCATCTTTGCCCTTCTGGTCAGCCAGCGCGGCGCGCAGCTCCTCGATCGGCGCCGCGCCGGCGGCCAGCGCTCGTTCGGCCGCGAACCGTTCCAGCACACCTCTGAGCTCCAGCAGCTCGCGCAGCTCGCCCGCGGTCAGCTCCGGGATGTACGCGCCGCGCTTGGGCACCAGCCGCACCAGCTCCTCGGCCGACAGCATCAGCAGCGCCTCGCGGATCGGCGTGCGGGACACCCCGATGCGGTCGGCGATGTCCTGCTCGTTGAGGAAGGTGCCCTGCGCCGCCGGATCGGACAGCACGGTGTGGCGCAGGTAGTCGTAGGCGCGGTCCCGGCCGGAGAGAGACATCGGACCCCTTTTTCGTATACAGGGGGTATACACTAGCACCCGTGCGTATCGCGCTGAGCCAGTTCGTGTCCGACACCGACCCCGAGGCCAACCTCGCGACCATCGGCGAGCAGACCGCCGAGGCCGCCCGCCTGGGCGCGCGGATCGTGGTGTTCCCCGAGGCCGCCATGGCCCGCTTCGGCATCCCGCTCGGTCCGGTGGCGCAGCCGCTGGACGGGCCGTGGGCCGGCGCCGTGCGGGACATCGCCAAGCAGCACGACGTGCTGGTGGTGGCCGGCATGTTCACGCCGTCCGCGGACGGGCGGGTGCGCAACACCCTGCTGGTCACCGGGGCCGGTGTGGACGAGCACTACGACAAGATCCACCTGTTCGACGCCTTCGGCTTCGCCGAGTCGGCCACCGTCGCGCCCGGCGACCGCAGCCTGACCCTGTTGGTCGACGGCGTCGGCGTCGGCGTCGCCACGTGCTACGACCTCCGCTTTCCCCAACTGTTCCAGAAGCTGGCCCGCTCGGGCGCGTCGGTCATTCTCGTGCCGGCCTCGTGGGGTTCCGGTCCGGGCAAGCGTGAGCAGTGGGAACTGCTGGTGCGGGCCCGCGCGCTCGACTCCACCAGCTGGCTCGCCGCCTGCGGCCAGGCCGATCCGTCGTCGGTGGGTGTGGACACCAAGCCCGGCGTGCCGACCGGCATCGGCTACAGCGCCGTGGTCTCCCCGCTGGGCGAGATCCGGGCCCAGGCCCTCGACCGGCCGGAGCTGCTCGTCGTGGACATCGATCCGTCCGAAGTGGACGATGCTCGGGCCAAGGTTCCGGTGCTGGCCAACGCCCGAGACTTCAGCTGACGTTGCCGAGGACCCTGGTGACGGCGATCTCGATGAGGACCCGGTTCGGGTTCACCCGGGGTTGGCGGTAGCGCTCGGCGTAGCGGCGGACGGCGTCGGCGATGGCCTGCGGGTCCTCATGGAGGGTGGCGACACCCTCCACAGTGGACCAGCGGCGGCCGTCGACCTGGCAGGCGGCTGCGTTGAGCTTTCCGGCGGCGCGGAGCTGGCGGGCCTTGGCCGAGGAGCCGTCGGTGATGACGCGGGCGATGCCGGCGTCGAGGTCGAGGGTGACGCCGACGGGGACGACGTGCGGCGTGCCGTCGGGGCGAACGGTGGTGAGGGTGCACAGGCGCCGCTCCCGCCAGAACTCGGCGAAAGCGGCGCCCTTGGTGCTCAGGTCGGACACCCCGTGAGGGTATCAACCGGTGTGGACGGTCAGCGGCGGCGCGACCGCCAGGCCGGGCGACGCCACGAGGGGCGGTTGGTGCCGATGCCGGCCAGGTGCAGGGCCACGCACAGCAGGCCGGCGGTGACCAGGTTGGTCGGCGTGAGCACCGCACCCAGCGTGATGCCGGCCAGGTCGATGATCAACGCCAGGGCGAACAGTACCGCCGCGATCACGGCAACCATGACTGAGCTCCTCCCATCGGCCCCAGGAACCCGGGAATACCCGGGGCCACACCGGAGAAATCGGTCCGTTCGGAGCAATCAGCGCCGCACGAGGTGGCCGAGGTCGCCCTGCCGCAGGCGGAGGCCCTCCTCGCGCCGGCCGACGATCACGCGCGGGGTGCTGGTCCCCGCCAGTCCCGCCCACAGTCACACCGAACTGACGAATCCGTTTCATCGGTTCGGTGTGACGCTGAGCGGGACTCGCGGGGTCAGGCGATGGAGCGGTCGGTGGGGAGGATGGGGGAGGGGAGGACGGTGCGGCCGGTGAGATAGGAGTCGACCGCGGCGGCGGCGGAGCGGCCTTCGGCGATGGCCCAGACGATGAGGGACTGGCCGCGGCCCATGTCGCCGGCGGCGAAGACGCCGTCGACGCTGGTGGCGTAGGAGTGGTCCCGGGCGACGTTGCCGCGAGGGTCCAGCGCCACACCGAGGTCGGTGACCAGGCCCTCCTGCTGCGGACCGAGGAAACCCATGGCCAGCAAGGCAAGCTGGCATTCCAGCTCCCGCTCGGTGCCCTCGACGGGCACGAAGCGGCCGTCCCGCAGCTCCACCTCGACCAGCTTCAGACCCTGGAGGTTGCCGTCGGCGTCGCCGAGGAACTCCACAGTGGACACGGAGTAGAGCCGCGAGCCGCCCTCCTCGTGGGCCGACGTGACCCGGTACAGCATGGGATAGGTCGGCCACGGGTGCTGCGGGGCCCGCGTCTGCGGCGGCTGGGGCATGATCTCCAGCTGTGTGACGGAAGCAGCGCCCTGGCGGTGAGCGGTGCCGAGGCAGTCGGCGCCGGTGTCGCCGCCGCCGATCACCACGACATGCTTGCCGGCGGCGTTGATCGGCGAGTGCGCGTACGCCTTGTTGGCCGGCGGCAGGTACTCCATGGCCTGATACACGCCGGTGAACTGCCGCCCGGGCACGGGCAGATCCCGCCACGCGGTCGCGCCGCCGGCCAGAACCACTGCGTCATAACCGGAACGCAGCTCGTCGACCGTGACGTCCACGCCGACGTTGACGCCGGTGCGGAACTGGGTGCCCTCGGCCCGCATCTGGTCGAGCCGCCGGTCCAGCCGCCACTTCTCCATCTTGAACTCGGGAATCCCATACCGCAGCAGGCCGCCGACCGCATCGGCCCGCTCGTACACGACGACGTCGTGCCCGACCCGGGTCAGCTGCTGCGCGGCGGCCAGCCCGGACGGGCCGGAGCCGATCACCGCGACCTTCTTGCCGGTCAGGGAAGCCGGCGGCTGGGGCGTCACCCAGCCCTCGTCCCAGGCCCGGTCGATGATCTCGATCTCGACCCGCTTGATGCTGACCGGATCGGAGTTGATGCCGAGCACGCACGCCGCCTCGCACGGCGCGGGGCACAACGTCCCGGTGAACTCCGGGAAGTTGTTGGTGGCGTGCAGCCTCTCGATCGCGTCGCGCCAGTCCTGCCGCCACACCAACGTGTTCCACTCGGGGATCAGGTTGCCCAGCGGACAACCCTGGTGGCAGAACGGGATTCCGCAGTCCATGCACCGGCCGGCCTGCTTCTCCAGCCGGTGGTGCTCGAACTCCTCGTACACCTCGCGCCAGTCCCGAAGGCGCAGGTCCACCGGACGGTGGCTGGCGTTCTCCCGAGGCGTGGTGAGAAAACCCTTGGGGTCAGCCATGAGCGGCCTCCATGATCGCGGTGTCCACGTCCCGGCCGTCGGCCTCGGCGCTGGCCCGCGCGGCCAGCACCCGCTTGTAGTCCTTGGGCATCACCTTGGTGAACCGGCCCACGGCCAGCTCCCAGTCGGCCAGCAGCCCGTCGGCCACCGCCGACTCGGTCTCCCGGCGGTGCCGGTAGATCACGTCGTGCAGGAACTCCTGGTCGGCGCCGGTCAGCTCGTCCAGGTCGACCATCTCCTGGTTGACCCGCACCGGATTCAGGTCCAGCACGTAGGCCACGCCGCCGGACATGCCGGCCGCGAAGTTGCGGCCGGTGGCGCCGAGGATCACCGCGCGACCGCCGGTCATGTACTCGCAGCCGTGGTCGCCGACGCCCTCGACGACGGCCAGCGCGCCGGAGTTGCGCACGCAGAACCGCTCGCCGACCTTGCCCCGCAGGAACAGCTCGCCGCCGGTGGCGCCGTAGGCGATCACGTTGCCGGCGATGATGTTCTGCTCGGCCACCAGCGGCGCGGACGGGTCCGGCCGCAGCGTCACGCGCCCGCCGGACAGTCCCTTGCCGAGGTAGTCGTTGGCGTCGCCGACCAGCCGCAGGGTGATGCCGCTGGGCAGGAACGCCCCGAAGGACTGGCCGGCCGTGCCGGTGAAGGTCACGTCGATGGTGTCGTCCGGCAGGCCCTCGCCGCCCCAGCGCTTGGTCAGCTCCGAGCCCAGCATGGTGCCGACCGTGCGGTTCACGTTGCGCACCGGCAGCTCCAGCCGCACGCGGTCGCCGGCGCTCAGCGCGCCCTCGGCCAGCTGGATCAGCGTGTTGTCCAACGCCTTCTCCAGGCCGTGGTCCTGCGTCGTGGTGTTGTGCCGGGCCGCGCGGGGAGCCAGCTCGGGCACGTGGAAGATCGGCGTCAGGTCCAGCCCGGCCGCCTTCCAGTGCTCGACCGCCGCGGCGGTGTCCAGCAGCTCGGCGTGCCCGACGGCCTCCTCGACCGACCGGAAACCCAGCTGCGCCAACAGCTCCCGGACCTCCTGGGCGATGAACTCGAAGAAGTTCACCACGTACTCGGCCTTGCCGCTGAACTTCTCGCGCAGCACCGGGTTCTGCGTGGCCACGCCGACCGGGCAGGTGTCCAGGTGGCACACCCGCATCATCACGCAGCCCGACACCACCAGCGGCGCGGTGGCGAAGCCGAACTCCTCCGCGCCCAGCAGCGCGGCGATGATCACGTCCCGGCCGGTCTTGAGCTGGCCGTCGGTCTGCACCACGATCCGGTCCCGCAACCGGTTGGCCAGCAACGTCTGCTGGGTTTCGGCCAGGCCCAGCTCCCACGGCGCGCCGGCGTGCTTGATCGACGACAGCGGCGAGGCGCCGGTGCCGCCGTCGTGCCCGGAGATCAGCACGACATCGGCGTGGGCCTTGGACACGCCGGCCGCGACCGTGCCCACGCCGACCTCGGACACCAGCTTCACGTGGATGCGGGCGGCCGGGTTGGCGTTCTTCAGGTCGTGGATCAGCTGGGCCAGGTCCTCGATGGAGTAGATGTCGTGGTGCGGCGGCGGGGAGATGAGCCCGACGCCGGGCGTGGAGTGCCGGGTCTTGGCGATCCACGGGTAGACCTTGTTGCCGGGCAGCTGCCCGCCCTCGCCGGGCTTGGCCCCCTGGGCCATCTTGATCTGGATGTCCTGCGCCGAGACCAGGTACTCGCTGGTCACCCCGAACCGGCCGCTGGCCACCTGCTTGATCGCCGAGCAGCGCTGCGGGTCGTCCAGCCGGTCCTCGTCCTCGCCGCCCTCGCCGGTGTTGGACTTGGCCCCCAACCGGTTCATGGCGATGGCCAGCGTCTCGTGCATCTCGCGCGAGATCGAGCCGTAGGAGATCGCGCCGGTGGCGAACCGCTTGACGATCTCGGAGACCGGCTCGACCTCCTCGATCGGCACCGCCGGCCGCACCCCGTCGCGGAACGTGAACAGCCCGCGCAGCGTCATCAGCCGCTCGGCCTGGTCGTCGACCGCCTTGGTGTACTCCTTGAAGATCTCGTACCTGCGGGTGCGGGTGGAGTGCTGGAGCTTGAACACCGTGGTCGGGTTGAACAGGTGGGCCTCGCCCTCGCGACGCCACTGGTACTCGCCGCCCACCTCCAGCTCCCGGTGGCTGGCGTGCACGCCGTCGGCCGGGAACGCCTTGCGGTGGCGCAGCGCCACTTCCTCGGCGATCTCGTCGAAGCCGACGCCGCCCAGCCGGGACGTGGTGCCGGTGAAGCACTCGTCGACGACCTCCGCGCCGATACCGATGGCCTCGAAGATCTGCGCGCCGGTGTAGGAGGCGACCGTGGACACGCCCATCTTGGACATGGTCTTGCGCACGCCCTTGCCCAGCGCCTTGATCAGGTTGCTGGTGGCCTTCTGCGGCTGCACGTCGGGAAGTTCCTCGACGGTGGCCATGGCCAGGTACGGGTTGACCGCGGCCGCCCCGTAGCCGATGAGCAGCGCGATGTGGTGCACCTCGCGGGCGTCGCCGGCCTCCACCACGAGGCCGACCTTGGTGCGCGTCTTCTCCCGTACGAGATGGTGGTGCACGGCCCCGACCAGCAGCAGCGACGGGATCGGGGCGTAGCGGGCGTCGGCGCCGCGATCGGACAGCACGATCAGCCGTGCGCCGTCGTCGATCGCCTCCGACACCTCGGTGCGGATCTCGTCCAGCCGGGCCCGCAGCGCGGCCCCGCCGCCGTCCACCCGGTACCGGCCGAGCACGGTGACCGCCTGGAAGCCGGGCATGTCGCCGTCGTCGTTGATGTGCACCAGCTTGGCCAGCTCGTCGTTGTCCAGCACCGGGAACTCCAGCGAGATCCGGCGGCAGGACGCGGGCGCGGCCTCCAGCAGGTTGGTCTCCGGGCCGACGGTCGCGGTCAGGGAGGTGACCAGCTCCTCCCGGATCGCGTCCAGCGGCGGGTTGGTGACCTGCGCGAACAGCTGCGTGAAGTAGTCGAACAGGCTGCGGGAGCGGTCCGAGAGCACGGCGAACGGGGCGTCGTTGCCCATCGAGCCGATCGGCTCGGCCCCGGTCAGCGCCATCGGCCGCAGCAGGATCTGCAACTCCTCCTCGGAGTAGCCGAAGACCTGCTGGCGGGTGACCAGCGCGGCGTGCTTGGGCATCTCCCGGTCGCGGGCCGGCAGCTCGGCCAGCCGCACCACGCCGGCGTCCACCCAGTCCTGGTACGGGTGCTCGGCGGCCAGCGCCGACTTGATCTCCTCGTCGTCCACGATGCGGCCGGCGGCGGTGTCCACCAGGAACATCCGGCCCGGCTCAAGCCGGCCCTTGCGGACCACCGAGGCCGGGTCGATCTCCAGCACGCCGGCCTCGCTGCCCAACACCACCAGGCCGTCGTCGGTGACCCAGTACCGGGCCGGCCGCAGGCCGTTGCGGTCCAGCACCGCGCCGATCAGGCTGCCGTCGGTGAACGACACCAGCGCCGGGCCGTCCCACGGCTCCATCAGGGCCGAGTGGAACTCGTAGAAGGCGCGGCGGGCCGGATCCATCTCGGTGTGGTTCTCCCACGCCTCGGGGATCATCATCAGCACCGCGTGCGGCAGCGACCGCCCGCCCAGGTGCAGCAGCTCCAGCACCTCGTCGAACGACGCCGAGTCGCTGGCCCCGCGGGTGATCACCGGGAACAGCCGCTCCAGCTCGCCCGGGATCAGCTCCGAGGCCAGCATGGCCTCGCGGGCGTCCATCCAGTTCCGGTTGCCGCGCAACGTGTTGATCTCGCCGTTGTGCGCGATGTACCGGTACGGGTGGGCCAGCGGCCACGACGGGAAGGTGTTGGTGGAGAAGCGGCTGTGCACCAGGCCGATGGCGCTGGTGACCCGCTCGTCGACGAGGTCGGGGAAGAACCGGGCCAGCTGCGGCTCGGTGAGCATGCCCTTGTACACCAGGGTGCGGCCGGACAGGCTCGGGAAGTACACGTCGGCGTCGTGCTCGGCGCGCTTGCGGACGCAGAAGGCGATCCGCTCCAGCGCGAGGCCGTGGACCGCGTCGTCCACCGGGGCGAGGAACAGCTGGGCGAAGTGCGGCATCGTGGTGGCCGCCGTCGGGCCGACGTGCTCGGTGTCGACGGGCACATCCCGCCAGCCCAGCACTCTGGTGCCCTCCTGCGCGGCGATGCGCTCAACGGCGGCGACCGCGGCCGCTCGTTCGGCGGTGTCGACCGGCAGGAAAGCCGTGCCGACCAGGTAGCCGCCGGCCGCCGGCAACGGCAGGTCGGTCACCTCGCGGAAGAAACCGTCCGGCACCTGGATCAGGATGCCGGCGCCGTCGCCGGTCTCCGGCTCGGCGCCACGGGCGCCGCGGTGTTCCAGGTTGTGCAGGGCGGTCAACGCCTTGTGCACGATGTCGTGACTTCGGCGGCCGGCGAGATCGGCCACGAAGGCCACGCCGCACGCGTCGTGCTCGAACTGCTCGTCGTACAGGCCCCCGACTTGGGGGTGGTGGTGGATCACGGCTGTACGGCCCTCCCGTGGTGGGACGCCCTGTCGCGGGGGCGTGCGTCTGACGCGGGGGTGCTCGAAATGGCCCGGGAACGGGCTTGTAAAATGACACGCACGACGCTGTGCGCCGACCTGTGGCCCTCATGAGGCAGGTCGAAGCGGTCCCCGGGGTGGTCGGGGGTCTTGTGACGATAATGTGAACACGGGGTTATCCGCACTACCCGTGTTCCACACCACAGCAACTTGCATCTCAATTGTTGCGCAGAGAGCCGCATTTCGCCTGGTCGGCGGTACCGGGGGCTAGGCTTGTTGATCTCAGCATCCGGGAGGTCACTGGTGTCCATCAAGATCACTTCAGGCCCGGCCGAGGTCGGATTCGCCGCCGACCGGCTGGCGCGCATCGACCGCCGCTTCGACCGCTACGTCGACGAGGGCAGGCTGCCTGGCTATCTCGCGGTCGTCACCCGGCGCGGCGAGGTCGTGCACGTCGGCCTGGGCGGGCAGCGCGACCTGGAGGCGGCCGCCCCGGTCACGCCGGACACCCGCTGGCGCATCTACTCCATGACCAAGCCGGTCACCTCGGTCGCCGCCATGATCCTGTTCGAGCGGGGCGAGTTCGAGCTGACCGACCCGATCTCCCGCTGGCTGCCCGAGTTCGCCGCGCCGCGGGTGTACGTCAAGGGGGCGGCGACCGCGCCCGGCACCGTGCCGGCGGTCGAGCCGATCCGGGTCTGGCACCTGCTCACCCACACCGCCGGCCTGACCTACGGCTTCCACCACGCGCACGCCGTGGACGAGATCTACCGTCGCAACGGCTACGAGTGGGGCTTCCCCAAGGGCGTGGACCTGGCCGGCACCGTCGAGGCCTACGCCTCCATGCCGCTGGTGCACCAGCCCGGGGCCGAGTGGAACTACTCCGTGGCCACCGATGTGCTGGGGCGGCTGGTCGAGGTCGTCTCCGGGCAGACGCTGGACGCCTTCCTGGCCGAGCACGTGTTCGGGCCGTTGGGCATGGCGGACACCGGTTTCTGGACCGACAGCCCCGAACTGGCCGCCCTCTACAGCCCCGAGCCGGGCACGGGACGGTTGCTGCGCAACGACGTCATGGGCGCGGCGGCGTCCAAGCCGCCGGCTGTGCTGTCCGGCGGCGGCGGGCTCGTGTCGACCGCGGGCGATTACCACCGGTTTACGCAGATGTTGCTGCGGCGCGGGGAACTCGACGGCGTGCGGCTGCTCGCGCCGCGGACCGTCGACCTGATGGCCAGCAACCACCTGCCCGGCAACGCCGACCTGGAGGCCTTCGGCCGCCCGCTGTTCTCGGAGACGTCCTACCAGGGCGTGGGTTTCGGGCTCGGCTTCTCGGTGGAGATGAACCCGGTGGCCGGCAAGTCCCTGGCCGCGGTGGGGGAGTTCGCCTGGGGCGGCGCGGCCAGCACCGCGTTCTGGGTGGACCCGGCCAACGAGCTGACCGCCATGTTCTTCACCCAGCTCCTCCCCTCCAGCACCTACCCGCTGCGCCCCCAGTTCCGCACCCTCACCTACCAGTCCCTCGTCTCCTGAACCCCCGTGAGTCCCGCTCGGCGTCACACCGAATGTGTGAAACGGATTCAGCGGTTCGGTAGGTCCGTGAGCGGGGCTCGCGGGGGCTGGAGCTGGTCCTGCTCCAGGTCGGAAGGGCCGTGGGTTGGGTAAGGTCATTCGAGTTCCCGAACTTTTCCAGCATGGGGTGACGATGCGAGCGACCTTGATCTACGGGAAGGGCGACATCCGCGTCGAGGAGGTGCCGGACCCGCAAATCCAGCAGGCGACCGACGTCCTGGTGCGGGTGACCCGGTCCTGCGTGTGCGGCAGCGACCTGTGGCCGTACCAGAGCGCGCCGGAGGTCGAGGGCGGCCGGCGGATCGGCCACGAGTTCATCGGCGTGGTCGAGGAGACCGGCGGCGACGTGGCGACGCTGGCCAAGGGCGACGTGGTGGTGGCCCCGTTCCTGTACTGCGACAACACGTGCGACTACTGCCAGGCCGGCCTGAACACGTCGTGCCGCAACGGCGGCGGCTGGGGCTTCGGCGGCGTGGACGGCGGCCAGGGCGAGTGGGTGCGGGTGCCGCAGGCCGACGGCACGCTGGTGAAGCTGCCGGTCGGCGAGGACGACGAGCTGATGCCCTCGCTGCTGACGCTGTCCGACGTGTTCAGCACCGGCCACCACGCGGCCCGCACCGCGCGGGTGGAGAAGGGCAGCACGGTCATCGTGATCGGTGACGGCGCGGTCGGCCTGTCCGCGGTGCTGGCCTCCAAGCGGCTGGGCGCCGAGCAGATCGTGCTGCTGGGCCGGCACCAGGCCCGCACCGACCTGGGCCGCGACTTCGGCGCCACCGACGTGGTGCCCGAGCGCGGCGAGGAGGCCATCGCCAAGGCCAAGGAGCTGACCAACGGCGACGGCGCGCCGCACGTGCTGGAGTGCGTGGGCACCCTCGGCGCGTACGAGACGGCCATGGGCGTGGTCCGGCCCGGCGGCGCAGTCAGCCGCGTCGGCGTGCCGCAGTACACCGACGGGCCGGTGGGCCGGAGCATGTTCATACGCAACGTCACCCTCACCGGCGGCGTCGCCCCGGCCCGGGCCTACATCGACGAGCTGCTGCCGGACGTGCTGTCCGGGGCGATCCAGCCGGGCCGGGTGTTCGACCGGACCATGCCGCTGACCGAGATCCCCGAGGCCTACCGGGCGATGAACGACCGCGAGGCGCTCAAGGTCCTGATCAAGCCCTGAGTCGGTTGAGACGGCGGGGGCTGGGCCAGCGCACGTCGTGCACCCAGCCCAGCCGCTCGAAGATCCAGATCAGCCGGGCCGACACGTCGACCTGGCCCGGCAGCACCCCGTGCCGCGCCGAGGTCGGGTCGGCGTGGTGCAGGTTGTGCCAGGACTCGCCCATGCTCAGGACGGCCAGAGGCCAGAAGTTGGCCGACTTGTCGCGGGCGGCGAAGGGCCGCTCGCCGATCAGGTGGCAGATGGAGTTCACCGACCACGTCACGTGGTGCAGGAACGCCACCCGGACCACCCCGGCCCAGAAGAAGCCGGTCAGCGCGCCCCACCACGACCAGGTGACCAGGCCGCCGACCACCGCCGGCAGCAGCAGCGTGGCCAGGGTCAGCGGGCCGAACAGGCGATGCACCAGCCGCATGTCCGGGTCGGCGTCCATGTCCGGCGCGAACCGCTGACGGTTGGTCAGGTCCCGGTCGAAGATCCAGCCCATGTGGGCGTGCCAGAAGCCGCGCAGCAGCGCCGCCGGCGACGTGCCGAACGTCCACGGGGAGTGCGGATCGCCGTCGCGGTCGGAGAAGGCGTGGTGCCGGCGGTGGTCGGCGACCCAGTGCAGGATCGGACCCTGCACCGAGAGGCTGCCGGCCACCGCCAGCGCGATCCGCATCGCCCGGCCGGCCTTGAACGCGCCGTGGGTGAAGTAGCGGTGGAACCCGACGGTCACGCCGAGGCAGCTGACCGTGTAGAAGAACGCCGCCGAGATGAGGTCGGCCCAGCCGACTCCCCATCCCCACAGCAGTGGGATCGCGGCGATCAGGGCGATGGCCGGCACGATCGCGAAGATGTACACGGCCACCTGCGCCGGCATCGTGCGTCGGCCGTCGTGCAGCGTGGCCATCCCACGGGTGTCCTTGGCGTTCGCCAGGGTCGTCATGCCGCCGAGAGTGGGTGCTGCGAGTGAAGTCCCGATGTCTAGTGGCTGGCCGCGTGCTGCACGTTTGCCACCAGCATCGCCAACGTGTCGCCCAGTTCGGCGAGGCGCTCCGGCGGGATGCCGGCCCGCAGCCGCTCGTCGAACTCGGTGGCCGCCACCCGCAGCCGGTGGAAGGCCCGCTCGCCTTCCTCGGTCAGCTCGATCTGGTGCACCCGCCGGTTGGCCGGATCCCGCCTGCGGGTCAGCAGGCCGTCGCGCTCCATGCCGGACAGGTGGTGGGTCATCGTGGCCTCCCGCAGCTCCAGCGCCTCGGCCAGATCCCGCTGGGTGGCGCCCGGGTTGACCTTGAGCTGTAGCAGCACCAGCCACACCGACTGGGATCCGCCGGCCGCGGCCAGCGCGTCCTCGAACGCCCGGTTCAGCGTGCGCGCGACGCGGGAGACCGCGAGTCCTACCGGTGGCTGCTGTGGACGGCCCATGCCGGTGAGCTTATGCGGGGCGGCCGATGGGGCTGAGCTGCGTGCCGGCCAGCCGCCAGCCCTCGTCCGTGCGCACCCAGACGTGGGTGGCGCGGAACCGGCCGTTGGACGGCGTGCCCCGGTAGGCCGCCTGCTGCTCGTGGACGCCGATCACCAGCGTCGTGTCGCCGATCTCGCGGACCTGGAGGTCGTGCCAGTCCAGTTCGGACGTCGTCAGGTCGCCGCTGCGGTAGCGGTCCAGCCACTGCTGCTTGTCCAGCACGAAGCCGAACGGGCCGACCAGCGTGAAGTCCTCGACCGCCATCGTGTCCAGTGTGGACACGTCGCCGGCGATCTCCGCCCGCGCCCAGCGGGTTTCCAGCTCCTGGATCGTGCTCATGACTCCTCCTTGAAGTGTTTTTCGGCCCATGTGCGGAAAGTTGTCGCCTCGCGGCCCAGAACCTGGGCCACGGTCGGGGAGATCTCCGCGCCGTAGTCGCCGCTCAGCACGTGCTCGATCATCTTCGTGGCCAGCTCGCGATCCATGCCGCCGCGCACCATGCCGTCGATCGTCTGTTCCGTGGTCGGCTCCACGAGAGTGAGCCGGCGGCCCAGGATCTCTCCGACCATCGCCAGTTCCTGTTCCGGCGTAAGGACTTCCGGCCCCGACAGCTCCAGGGTCGTCGGCAGGGCGGTGGTGAACGCCTCGACCGCCACCGCCGCGATGTCCTCCGGCGCGATCGCCGACGTCGGCCGCTTGGCCAACGGGACGTGGACGATGTCGCCTCGGCGCAGCATGTGCTTCCACGCCAACGTGTTCGACATGAACCGGCCCGGTCGCAGCAGCGTGTGAACGATGCCGCTGCCCGTCACCGCCGCCTCGTCCTCGCGGTGCCAGGCCGCCACCAGGTCGTGTCCGCGCTCGCCGCCGCCGGCGACCGACAGCTTCACCAGGTGCTCGACCTTCGCCTTCCGCGCCGCCGCCACCTGCGCCACCGTGTGCAGGTTCGGGCTGCCCGTCGGCTGCGCCGTCATCAGGAACGCCTGGTCGATGCCCTCGAACGCCTTCGCCAGGCTTGCCGGCTCGTCGCAGTCGCCTCTGACGACCTCGACCCCGGCCGGGAAGTTCGCCGCCTCCGGCCGCCGCGTCATGGCCCGGACCGGCCGGCCGAGCTCCACCAGCCGCGCCACCACCTCGGCCCCCACGTGCCCCGTCGCCCCCGTCACCAGAATCATGCCGTGAACCTTAGATCTCTAACTCTTAGATGTCAAAGTATCTCTGGCATCTTGCCCTACGTGAGTGGCTCATTTCGCTTCAGGGCGCACCTGAGCCACTCACGTGCGGCGAGGGGGATTCACGTGAGTGGGTCAGGTGGCTCCGGGGGCGAAATGAGCCACTCACGTGAAGGCAAAGCGGAGGGGTGGGCTCCGGTTAGCGGCCGGTCCAGCGGGGCGGGCGCTTCTCGGCGAAGGCCTGGGCGCCTTCGCGGGCGTCGGCGGAGGAGAACACCGGGCCGGTGACGGCCTGCTGGCGGTCCCAGGCCTCGGCGGCGGACCAGTCGGCCGACTCGACGATGACCTTCTTCGTCGCCCGCACGGCAAGGGGGCCGTTGGCGGCGATCTCGGCCGCCAGCTCCCTGGCCACGGTCAGCGCCTGGCCCGGCTCGGCCAGGCGGTTGACGAAGCCGAAGTGGTGGCCGCGGGCGGCGTCCAGGAAGTTGCCGGTCAGGGCCAGTTCCATGGCCACGTGGTAGGGCAGCCGGACCGGCAGTCGCAGCACGCCGCCGCCGGCGGCGACGAGGCCGCGCTTGACCTCGGGGATGCCGAACTGGGCGTTCGACGCGGCCACCACCAGGTCGCAGGCCAGGGCGATCTCCAGCCCGCCGGCCAGGGCGTAGCCCTCGACGGCGGCGATCAGCGGCTTGAGCGGCGGCCGCTGGGTGATGCCGGCGAAGCCGCGGCCCTCCAGCGCCGGGAACTCGCCCCGCACGAACGCCTTGAGGTCCATGCCGGCGCAGAACGTGCCGCCGGCCCCGGTGACGATGCCGACCACGAGGTCGTCCCGGCTGTCCAGCTCGTCGACGGCGGCGGCGAGGCCCTCGGCGACGGCCCGGTCGACGGCGTTGCGCGCGGCCGGGCGGTTGATGGTGATGACGGCGACGCCGTCGCTGAATTCGGTCTGCACCACGTCGGACATGATCTCCACCCTACGGCGGCGAAGAATTTATCTCTGTTCACGGCTTGACGTGGCGGTAAACGGAGAATAATTTCAGCTTTGCAGGCCGGGGAGGGGTGCCAGGTGGGGATGCCGCGGCAGCGGGACGGGTCGACGGTCGAGCGGATCAGGGAGCTGTTGCCGGGCATGCCGGCGGCCCAGCGGACGCTCGCGGAACTCATCCTGGTGGATCCAGCGGGGGTCGCCAGGACGACGATCCTGGACCTGTCCGAACGCTGCGGTGTCTCCACCGGAAGCATCACCCGGCTCTGCCGGGCGCTGGGCCTGAGCGGCTACGCCGCGCTGCGCATCGCATTGGCCTCCGACCCCAACGGCCCCCGCCGCGGCACCTGGGACGGCGAGGTCGGCATCAACGCCGACGACGGCATCGACCACGTGGCCGAGGTGGTGGCCTGCGGCATCGGCCGGATCGTCGCCGAGGCCATCGCCCACCTCGACCTGACCGACGTGGAGCGGGCGGCCAAGCTGGCCGGCTCGGCCGGCCGCGTGCTCGTCTCCGGCATCGGCGGCAGCGCCACCGTGGCCTCCGAACTCCAGCAACGCCTCTACCGCATCGGCATCCCGACCTGGGACTGGGCCGACCCGCACGTCGCGCTCACCGGCATCGCCCTCACCCAGCCCGGCGACGTGCTGTTCCTCTTCTCGCACAGCGGGCGCACCGAGGAGATCGTCGCGATGGCCACCGAGGCCCGCCGACGCCCGGTGACCACCGTCGCCGTCACCAACGACCCGAGCTCGCCGCTGGCCGAGCTGGCCGACATCGCGCTGGTCACCGGCGTCTCCCAGCTGGGCTTCTCGCACGAGGCCGCGTTAGCCCGGCATGCCCAGCTCGCGGTGGTGGACCTGATCTACATCACCGTCGCCCGCACCGCGCTGGACCGCACCACCCAGGCCATGGAGGTGACGGCGGAGGCGGTCCGCAGCCGCCGGCGCTGACGCATTGCGCGGTTCGGCCGCGTCGGCACACTTTGGCGCGATGAGCGGCTCGCCGCCCGCGGGTCCGGCCGAAGTCCTGTCGACCTCGGCCGGCCGCGCTGGCGAGCCAGGGCCGGGGGCTGATGGCCTCCGCGCTGACCTTGGCCGCCGGCGGCGTCCCCCGGAGTGAGGTCCTTACGCGGCAACGGGTCCAGGCCTTTTTGCGGACCCATCACGGTGACCCGGCGCTGACCGTCGAGGACGTCGCCCAGGCCTTCCTGATCTCCAAGCGGATGCTGTGCCGGCTGTTCGACGGCGCCCCGGACGGGGTGCTCTCGCTGCTGCGGCGAATCCGGGCGGAGCGGTGCACGACACCAGGCTGTCCGCTACTGGACGCCTGCGCCCGGGAGCCCGAACTGAGCAGCCCCCGAATCAATCCAACCAGGTGAACCTGGCAGTGTCGGCTGACCAGCGGTGATCAGGCATTGCCAGGTTCGTGTGCTTGGCTTAACAACGGGGGCTGCTCAGTTCGAAGATCGACTCGGACCGGCAGCGGTCCCGGTGGGGAACTGCCGACCGGTGTGCCGCATCGGATGGGCTGTGGGGCCCGGCGAGAACTGGTGATCGGCCTGGTTGCAGCCGGTGGGCGGGGCGCCGAGAAGGGGTCACACTTGGTGGGAGAGCCGGGCCTGGGCGTCGGCCGTGACCGGGGTGAAGAAGTTGACCAGGTTGCCGTCGGGGTCGCGGAAGAGCAGGGAGCGGTTGCCCCAGGGCATTGTGGTGGGCGGCTGGACGATCTCGGGGGCGAGGGTGGTCAGCCGGGCGTGCTCGGCGTCGACGTCGGAGACGCGGAACTCGATGATCGCGGAGCGGTTGGCAGCGGGCACGGCGGCGGAGGGGGAGAACAGGGCCATGGTCTGGGCGCCGCCGATGGCCAAGGTGCAGGAAGCAGTGACGAGTTCGGCGAACTGGTCGGTGGCCCAGCGGGCGGGGATGCCGGTGGCCTGTTCGTAGAACGTGACGAGGCGGGCGACGTCGTCGGTGATGAGGCGGACGGAGGCGAACAGCATGGCGGGGTCCCTTCCTGTCGTGGATGCGGACCACGCTAGGGGCGATAGTGGACAGGATTCGCCCGCTATTGGCACGATGCCGGTGTGACGCGGCCGATAGCCCGGGTGCTGGCCCTGCTGGAGATCCTTCAGGGCGGGGGAACGCGGACGGTGGCGGAGCTGGCCGAGCGGCTGGGCGTGGACGAGCGGACGGTGCGGCGGTACGTCGACCACCTGCTCGATCTGGAGATACCGGTGCGGTCGGTTCGCGGCCGGTACGGCGGGTATCGGCTGGAGCCGGGGTATCGGATGCCGCCGCTGATGCTGACGGGGGAGGAGGCCCTGGCGGTGTTGCTCGGCCTGGTGGCGGGGCGGCGGGCGGGGCTGGTCGCGACCACGGCGGCGGAGACCGCGGTGGGGAAGGTGCGGCGGGTGCTGCCGGAGAACCTGGGGCGGCAGCTGGACGCGTTGCTGGAGGTCGCGGACTTCACCGCGCCGGTACGGGCGACGCTGACGGCGGAGGCCGAGGTCCTGCTGGAGGTTGCCGAAGCGGCAAGGGATCGGCGGCCGGTCGAGCTGGCTTACCGGGCCGGGCACGGGGGTGAGAGCGAGCGGGTGGTCCACCCGTACGGGATCGTGGCGCACTCGGGCCGGTGGTATGTGACCGGCCACGATTCCAGCAGCGGCGAGGTGCGGACGTTCCGCGTCGACCGGATCACGGCGGTCCGGAAGCGAGATGGAACCTTTGACGTGCCAACGGGTTTCGTTCCCGTGCCGCACGTCATGACGGCGTTGGCCGAAGCGCCGCGTGAGCACGACGTGTCGGTGCGCATCGACGGCACGCCGGAGCAGATCCGGCCGACTTTGCCGCCCTCGGTGGCGGTTCTGACCGAGATCGACGGAACGTCCTGGACGCGGGCCAGGATCAGGGCCGAGCGCCTGGACTGGATACCGTCGCTGCTCGCGGCCCTCGACCGATCGTTTGTGATCGAACGACCGGAGGAGCTTCGGGATCTGGTGCTGGCACTGGCGAATCGGCTGGCCAGCAACGCCGAGGCCTGACTACGGGGCGAGAATGGCGTTGGCGTAGGTGGTGAGGGCCTCGCGGTCGGGCTGCTGGGTCTTGGCGATGAGGCTGGCCACGTGCTTCTCCACGGTGCGAGGAGAAATGTGCAGCCGGGTGGCGATGGCCTTGTTGCCGAGGCGGTCGACGAGCAGCCGGAAGACGTCGTACTCCCGCACGGTGACGCCGAGGGAGCGCAGGGCGGTGGGGACCTGGTCGGCGCCGAGGCGGCGCTGCTGGACGGAGACGCCGACCTGGCGGAGCAGGGCCCGGCAGGCGCTGGCGGGACCGGTGATGCCGTTGTGGTGGAAGTACTCCTCGGCCCGGCGCAGCCAGGCGACGGGATCGCCCCAGTGGTCGGCATGGGCGGACTCGGCGACCAGCCGAAGGCCGAGGTGCCGGGCCAGCGGGAAGGCGGCGCCGGCCTGCTGGGCCCGGGCCATGGCCTCGGCGGCCTGGGCGCCGTCGCCGTCACGGCCGTGCAGGACGGCGGCGGCGAGCTGGGTGAAGTGGTGGTTCCAGCGCATGCGGCCGGCGGGGGAGTCGGCGATCTCCCGGTAGTGCGACCAGTCGTGGCGGCCGTCGACGACGCCGAGCAGGAGGTCGAGACCGTGCCGGCCGGCGAGGTGGAAGGTGGTGGGGGTGGCGGCCTCGTAGGCCAGGGTCTCGGCCAGCTCCTGAAGGGCCAGCGGGCGATTCTCCTCCAGCAGGGCGCAGAAAACCCGGGCCAGGCCGACGGCGAGGGGCGCCTCCTGGGACTTCTCCCCGCCCCACCGCCGGAACTCGGCCAGCGCCTCGTCCATCTCCCGCCGCCGGCCCTGGTGCCCGGCCAGGGCGGCCTTGGCCATCATGATGTACCGGACCATGGACCCGAGCTGGAGCCGGACGACGGACTCGGCGCAGGCCTCGATCCGCTCGGCGGCCAGGCCGAAATCGCCGCCCAGCACGGTGTCCAGGGCGATGATGGCGTCGGCGCTGTAGGCCATGGTGATCGCGCCGATGCGCAGCGCCTCGTCGCGGGCCCGCTCCAGGCTGAGGGTGTCCGAAGTGGACAGCCAGTCGATGCCGGCCAGCCGCATCACGGCGTAGGCCCGTTGCAGCGGAAGCTGGTGCTGCTCGCCGAGCTGCCGGGCCCGCTCCAGGCACTCGACGGCCCGCGCGATGTCGTGCTCACGGGTGATGATGCCCAGCAGCTCCCACGCCTCGCAGGCCACCACGGGCTGCTCGGACCGCTCGGCGGCGGCCACGGCCCGAAACGCCAGCTCCTCGGCCCGGGTCAGGCGATCGGGCCGGGGCATGTCCAGTTCCATGTACGCGGCAACGACATCGACCCGGGCGCCGTCCTCATCGGACGGATCGGGCCCGAGCAGAGCGCGGGCGGCGGCGACCTGCTCGGCCCCGTCGGCCGAGCGCCCGGCCAGGTAGGCGACCTTGGCCAGCCGGGTGTGCAGGGCGGCCCGCCGCCGCGCGTCCAGTCCGTCGCCGTCGAGGTCGGAGAGCTTGCCGGCCAGCTGGAAGGCCCGGTCGAAATGCCCGGCCTCGGCCAGCGCCGGCAGCAGCGACTCCAGGATGTCGGCCCGGATGCCGGCGTCCAGCCGCCGGGTCAGCAGCCGATTCGCCTTGTCCAGCAACGTGATCGCCGACCCGGCGGCGCCGTCGCGCAGCGCCCGCCGGCCGGCCTCGGCGAACAGCCGCCCGGCGGCGGCCTCCTCGCCGGCGTCCAGACGCAGCGACGCGACCAGCTGGCACCAGTGACCCGGCAGCTCGGGATGCAGCTCCAGCACGGCATCCGCGGCCTTGGACGACAGCTCGGCCCGATCCAGGGGGGCGAGCTGGCTCAGCAAGGCCTCGGCGGTCAGCGGATGTCGGAAGGCGTACCAGTCCGGGGCCGGCTCGTCCGGCGTGACGAGTTGGGCGGCGACGCCGGCGTGCAGGTGGGACAGCAGCCCCCGGTCGTCGATGTCGGCGACCTCGCGCACCACCGACAGCGGAAACCGGTGCCCCAGCACGGCGGCCACCGACAGGACCATTCGTCCTTGCGGCCCAAGGCGATCCGTGCGGTTGGCGATGCTGCGCGCCACCGCCGCCGGCACCTCGGTGCGCAGCGGCCCGACCACCTGCCAGCCCTCCCCGCTGGGCACCAGCAGGCCGCTGCTCACCATGCTGTGCAACAGTTCCTCGACGATGAACGGGTTGCCGGCGCTGTCCGCCCACAGCCGCTGCACCACGTCGTCGACGACCTCGGACGGGGGAATCTCCAGGCAGGAAGCGGCCATCACGCGCACCTGGGCGCGATCCAGCCGGCTCAGCTCCAGCAGCCGTCCGGTCCGCCGCCGCTCGCCGGCCCGGGCCAGGTCCAGGGCCGCGCCGGGCTCGTTGCGGATGGTGGCCAGCAGCATCACCGGCTGGAGATCGAGATTGTCGGTCAGGTACTCCACCACGGCCAGCGTCTCGGCGTCGGCGTCGTGCAGATCCTCCAGCACCACAAGGCATCCGCGGTCCCGGCCGGCCACCGCCAGCAGCCGCAGCACCGCCTCGGCCAGCACCACCAGCGACACCGGCTCGGCCGGCGCGCTGCCGCCCCACTCCGGGATCAGCCGCCCCAGCGCCGGCCGGTACGGCCCCAGCTCACCGTCCTCAAAGGACTCACCGCCGCGGAACAGCGACAGCAGGGCCTCGGCCAGCGGCCGGAACGGCACCATCGGCCCGATCGCGCTGCCCCGCCCCCGCAGCACCCGCATGCCGGCGTCGAACGCCCGGCCCGCGACCATCGCGGCCAGCCGTGACTTGCCGATGCCGGCCTCGCCGACCAGGTGCGCCGACCCGCCCCGGCCGGCCCTCGCACCGGACAGCGCCCGCGTCAGCTCGACCAGCTCGGCATCCCGGCCGACCAGGAGCGGCGCGCGGGTCTGCATGGTCGAAGACCCTATGCCGGGACGCTCGGAATTCCATGGGAACCGCGCGGGAGTGGCCGAATACCGGGGTGGTCTGCCCCTAGGGGTCGGCCGGTTCCCCCATCCGGGCACACCGGCTGGGGGAACCGGCCGACACTCGGTCAGAGGTGCTGACCGGGCCCGCTGACCGTGGTGGACTGAAGGGCGGTGACCGCCAAGAAGGCGCTCATCCCCAACGTCAGGCCGGCCAGCGCCCGCGCTCGCGCCCCCGCGCGCGTCCTGCCGTCCACCACGATCTCCCCCGCCGGGTGCTCGCCACTGGCGGTGGCGGACTCGACGCTCTCCTCGGGTCTGTCGATCTCCTTCATCTGCATGACTCCCCTCAGTGGCACAACGGAAATTCAGTGGGACGCCGGGTCGAGCAGCAGCACCGACGGCACCCGGCCCGGCAGGCCCAGCCGCAGCAGGCCGTAGCCTATGCCGGCCAGCCCGCTGAGCAGTCCGGGCGTGGGCACCTCGCCGGGCGTGCCGCAGCGCGCCCCGTACTGGTCGAGCGAGCCGAGCACAAGACCGGCGCGGCGGACGACGGCCGTGGCGGCCCGCTCGTCGCCGGCCCGGCCCAGCACCGTGAGCGCCTCCATCGCGCCCAGCTCACCGTGGCACAGACTCAGGTCCCGCAGCGGCGGATTCGCGGCCATGGCGTCCACCCAGCCGGGGAGGCCTTGGCCCGTCCGGTCGATGCGCGCCAACACCGCCCCCGGAATGCCGGCACACCAACCGAAATCCCCCGAGACGAGCGGGTCGCCGGCCGCCGCCAGGTACTGCGCGCCGGCCGCCTCGTGCCGGTCGCTGCCGATCGCCGCGGCCAACCGCAGCAGCGCCCACCCCACCCCGGCCGGCCCGCGGGCGAAGCCGACCGCGTCGGTGGTGGCGTGCCGGCCGGTGGCCAGCCGGTCGGCGTAGCGGATGGCCAGCGAGCCGGCGGTGGCCAGGCCGGTCTCGGCGTGCACGGCCAGCATCGCCGCCAGCCCGCCGGCCAGGCCGCCGGCGACGTCGGCCGGCTCCCCGCCGGCCTCGGTCTCCAGCGCCGAGGCCAGCCGCACCGCCCGGGCCAGCCACCCCAGCACCTCCGCGTCCCCGCCGAGCAGCCGGTGCAGCCGGGCCAGCGCGTAACAGATGCCGCCGAGGCCGTGGAAGCCGCCGGATCCCACGGCCATGGCCAGGCCCAGGTCGTCGCCCAACGCGTCGAGCAGCCGCGGGATCGGCCGGATCGCCCGCCGCGCCAGGTCCCCGTAGCGGGGCGCGCCGGTCAACTCGGCCAGCTGGGCCAGGAACAGCGCCAACCCGGTGTAGCCGTTGGCCAGGCCGGCGCCCATCGGCAGCACGGTCCACTGCCGCTCGTCCACCAGCTCCAGACCCAGCCAGTTGCTCCGGTCCTGGCCCGGCACCGCCCGGCCGACGAGCTCGTCGGCGATGCCGCACGCCGCCGCCAGCAGCCGCTGCGCGTCCGGCACGACCGCGGCCACCGTCCCGGGCAGGACGGCCCCGGCCCGGTGCGTGACCGGCTGCGGCCGGGTCGCGAACGAGGCCCGGATCAGCCATTCCTGGTTGTGCCGGTCCACCTCGCCCATGCCGGCCAGCTTCGCCTCCACGGCGGCCAGGCCGGATTCCGCGAGCAGTCCGGGCAGCCGCACCCCGTCGGCCGACCAGACGTCCCGGGTCCCCACCCGGGTGGTGAACATCGGCACGTCGCCGGCCCACAGGTCGGCGATCTCGTGCGGCACCAGGCGCCGACGCGTCGGATCGTCCAGCGAGTCCGTCCACAGCAGGTCGAACACGCTGTCGCGGTCCAGGGCGTCCCGCAGGACGTCCGGATGCGTCGACTCGTCCAGCAGCGTGGCGTAGAGCTGGGTCGGGCGGGCCACGAAGCGCACCTCGTCCTCGACGCACGTCCGCAGCAGGCCCACCAGCTCGGCCCGGTGCTCGACGATCGCGTCGTAGCCCGCCTGGAACCCGGTCAGCAACGCCGCCTGGTAGTCCCGCGGCTCGGCCTCCCGCCGACCGAGCCGCGGCCGGTTCCGCCCGCCCCGCACCGCCACCGGCCGGCGCACCAGTCGCATCGAGTCGGTGCCGGCGCCGTCCCATCCCACCCCATCGGTCGGGAAGACGCCCTGGTCACCCCCCATGCCGGAGATGTCGAGCGAACCGTTCTCGCCCAGCATCACCTGCGGCAGCAGGGCCGTGCGGAACACCGAGCGCAGCAGCTCCCGGGCGGCCGGGTCGGGGCCGGCCGCGCTGTCCACCCGGATCGTCGGGTGGCACAGGGTCTCCACGTCCACCAGCACCGGCTGGTCGCCGTGGGCGATCAGGTTCTCGTAGTGCATGTCGCTGCCGTCGACCGCGTACAACAGCGCCAGCAGCGCGCCCTGGCGACGGTAGAACCGGCTCAGCCCGGTCATCTCGTCGCACGGCGCCTCGGTCACGAACTCCTGCCAGCCGTAGCCGTCCCGGCGCACCAGCGTGACCCGGCACAGGTCCAGGCCCGGCACCCGGCGGTTGAGCCAGTCCAGCATCTCGTTGAAATGGGCGTGCAGGTCCAGCGGCCGCGGCTTGTAGACCACGGTGCGGCCGTCGGCGAAGGTCAGCAGGGCCACCGACCGGCCGTGCTGGTGGGCGTCGCCCTCGGTCGAGTCGATCTTGGCCAGCGCGCCCGGGTCGCGGCCGTCCAACAGCGTCTCGACGATGGCGTCCCGGTCGGCGGCCAGCCGTTCCAGCAGTTCCAGGTGGGCCAGCACGGCCTGCTGGCACGCCTGGGCCAGCAACCGGGCCAGCACCGGGTACTCGGCGAACAGCGCGTCCAGGTCGGGCCGGACGGCGAACTCCGCGAACCGCTCCTGCGGGGTGCGGCCGGCCAGCCGACCCCGGGTCCGGGCCAGGTTGAGCTCCAACACCAGCGTCCGGGCGGCCAACCGGGCCAGCCGGCGGCCGAGCCGGTGCGTGAACCCCGCCGTGACCTCCGGGCCCGCCGCCCCGGCGACCGCGTGCTCGGCCACCGACACCAGCGGCCGCAGACCCGCCGCCAGCACGCCGATCCAGTCGTCGCCGAACGCCTTGCGACGGCCGCTGGGCGTGGTCAGCGCCGAGTCCACGAAATCGGCCCAGCCCGGCCGGGCCACCCGCCGCGCCAGCGCGTCCGGGGCCTCGGCCAGCAGGCCCGTCAACAGCTTCTCGTCCAGCCCGGCGGCGGCCAGCCGCCGCTCGAACCAGTCCGGGGCCAGCTCCTCGTGCGTGCGCCGCCACCGCTCCAGCCGCTCCAGCGCGTTCGCGCTGCCCAGGAGTTGCTGCGACGTGCCGTGCCGCTGGGCTGTCCTGGGTAGCCGCTCGTGCAGAGTCAGCCCCCCGGTCCACCAGAACGTCGCCGACTTGGTCACGGCAGGAACCGTGCCACCGCGGCGCACCCAGCCACATGGGGGCAGGGCCCCCATATTTCGGCCCGATCCGTCACACCTTGGAGTGGCAGCGCGGGCGGAGAGCCCCGCGGAAGCGCGAAGATGGGCCAAACGGAGCAGTGGGAGGACACGTGATCCGGGCTGGCATCGTCGCGCTCACGGTAGCGGCACTGGCGGCGGCCGGCGCCCCGGCGGCGTTGGCCGGGGCGCGCGGCTGCAATCACCGCACGTGCATCGACGTCGACGGCAGCGGGCTGCACGTCAACCACATCGGGGCCTCCACCACGTGGAACGGCGACTTCACCGGGCACTTCCACATCTGGGGCGGAGGCATCGACCGCAACAGCGCGACCGGCTTCTGGGGCTACCACCAGCTGTTCAGGGTCGAGGTCAACCGGGACCTGCCCAATCGCGCGGTGGTCTGCGCGGAGGGCTGGGAGCATGCCGGCGGTCGGCTGAACTCGATGGGCCGGGCCTGCGAAGAGATCCAGTTCTAGGCGTTCTGGGCCCCGTTGTAGACCTGCCAGGCGGCGTCCCGGTAGTAGGCGAAGTAGGAGTCGCCCCAGCTGCCGAAGAAGCTGCCGGTCTGCATGGCCGACCCGTCGCCCTGGTAGTTGACGATGAACGCGCCGCCGCTGGCCCCGCCGGACAGGCCGATGCAGTTGGGGATCTGCACGCCGCCCTGCGGCCCGTCGTAGGGCTGCCCCTCGCACCAGACGGCGTAGTCCTTGTCGGCCGGGATGCCGATGCCGTGCGCGTAGTTGTTGCTGGGCTGGTTGAACCCGATGCCGGAGCTGCCGATCGCGTCCTGCACGTGCCGGTTGCCGGCGCCGCCGGTGCTCAGCACGATGAAGGCGTTGTCGCCGCCGGGGCTGGTGTCGTCGATCCGCCAGCCCATCGAGCGCCAGTTCCACCAGCCGTAGGGGGCGTTGCCCTGGCTGTAGGAGGGCGCGAAGCGGAAGTTGTTGTAGGTCTGGCCGGTGCTGATGTCCATCACGCAGTGCCGGGCGGTGGCGATCACGTCCCGGTTGTTGCTGGTCACGACGTTGGCCGTGCACAGGTAGTCGCCCTTGCCCGGCACGGTGAACACCAGCCGGCCGATGGTCGACCAGACGCTGCTCATCGGTCGCAAGCCGGACGGCGCCGTGCTGTGGACGAACCTCGGCTCGCCCACTTGTCGCTGCCCAGTGGTCTGCGCGGCCGCCGGAGCCGGCATCGGTTTGGCGGCGGCCAAGCGCTGCGGAGTCCAGTAGGAATCCAGCGCCGCGGCCGACTGCGTGTTCGTGGCGGTGGCCGTGGCGGCATGCGCGGGCACGGCCACCGGCAGTAGGGACAGGGCGGCGGCAAGCAGAACAGCGGCGGTTCTTGGCACGATGTCAACCCCGTTCGTCGCGGCGGCGCAATCGTGGCGGCCGGACCATGGTGCCAGACCAATCGGCGTAATCGTTGCGGCACAGGGGATTCCTGTCCGGTAACGGACACGTCGGGCCGGCGATATGCCACCCGTGGTGTTGCGACGTGCCTCTGAGCTCGGTGACCGGCTGCTGGAGCTGTCGCGGTTCAAGTACCCGGCCGACACCACCGCCCTGGAGCACGGGGCCCGGCTGGCCGGCTATCTCGAGGACGACGAGATCCTGCTGGAGGTGGCGCACGCCCGCCGGTCCTTCGGCACGACCGTCGCGTGTGGACTGGTGTTGACCGGGCAGCGCTTCATCTTCATGCCCGAGACCCGGCACCTCGGCGAGGTCCGCAAGATCCTGCCCGGCAGCGGCGGCGCGTTCGGCCTGCCGCTGTCCGGGGTGACGGCGGTGCGCGCCGCCGGGCAGCCGAAGGAGACCGACTGGCTGGAGGACCTGTTCACCCACCAGTCCTCGCACGCCGGCCTGGTGATCGCCGCCCGCGGCCTCGACGACCTGGTCTTCGACTCCGTGGTCCCGGTGGACGGCCCGGGCCGGATCGTGGACCGGCTGCGGGACATGGGCATCCGCGGCTGAGCCGCCCGTAGCGGGGTCGATGTCGTTCGGGTCAGTTCGACTGTGGCCTGATGGGGTTCACCTGCCGTTCGCCTGCGCCGTTTACCTTGCGGTCCTCCGATGCGGCAGGAGGCGCGGATGGATCTCTCGCTCCTGGTCGTCGTGGTCATCGTGACCGCGCTGGCCTTCGACTTCACCAACGGCTTCCACGACACGGCCAACGCCATGGCCACCTCGATCGCCACCGGGGCGCTCAGCCCCCGGGTCGCGGTCGGCGTCTCGGCCGTGTTCAACCTCGCCGGCGCGTTCCTGTCGGTGCAGGTGGCCAAGACCATCTCCAGCGGCATCGTGGACGAAACCAAGATCAACAGCGCCATCATCTTCGGCGGGCTGGTCGGGGCGATCGTCTGGAACCTGCTGACCTGGCTGCTGGGGCTGCCCTCCAGCTCGTCGCACGCGCTGTTCGGCGGCCTGATCGGGGCCACCTGGATCGCCGCCGGCTCCGACGCGGTGCACTTCGGCACCGTGGTGGAGAAGGTGATCGTGCCGGCGCTGGCCTCGCCGATCATCGCCGGCGTGGTGGCCACACTGGCCACCTGGGCCGCCTACAAGATCACCGAGAGGGCCGACAAGACGGGACGGGCCAAGGGCTTCAAGGCCGGCCAGATCCTCTCGGCCTCGATGGTCTCGCTGGCCCACGGCACCAACGACGCGCAGAAGACGATGGGCGTGATCACCCTGACCCTGATCGCCGCCGGCACGCTGCCGGCCGGCGCCAACCCCCCGCTGCTGGTCATCCTGGGCTCCGGCCTGGCCATCTCGCTGGGCACCTTCCTCGGCGGCTGGCGCATCATCCGCACCCTGGGCAAGGGCCTGACCGAGATCGAGACCCCGCAGGGCTTCGCCGCCGAGGCCAGCGCCACCGCCACCATCCTGGCCTCCACCCAGGTCGGCTTCGCGCTGTCCACCACGCACGTGGCCACCGGCGCGATCGTCGGCTCCGGCGTGGGCAAGCGGCTGTCCGAGGTCCGCTGGGGCGTCGCCGGCCGGATGGCCCTGGCCTGGCTGTTCACCCTACCGGCCGCGGCGATCGTCGGCGCCGTCGCCGGCGAGACCGCCTCGCTGGGCAACGTCGGCACCGTCATCGTGGCGCTGGCCGCGGTGGTCGTGGCCGTCGGCGCCTACCTGCTGTCCCGTCGGCAGCCGGTGTCCGCCGGCAACGTCAACGAGATGCCGTCCACCACCGCCCCGGCGACCGCGTCGGCCTGATCAGGGAGAACTCCATGACCATCAACTGGGGTGGGCTGGGCGAGGTCTTCGTCGTGTCCATCGTGGCCGCGGTGCTGTTCGTCAGCCTGTTCTCGGTCGGCATCGGCGCGTGGACCCGGCGCGGCGAGGCCGTGCTGAACAACGTGCTGGCGATCGTGAGTTTCGCGCTGTGCGCGGCGATTGTCGGATACGGCATCTTCGCCATCGCCCACAAGTGAGCCGAGCGCTGTGGCCCCCATTGGCGAAGGGGGCCACAGCAGTGTCAGCTGTTCATCAGGTCCACCGCACTCTGCTGGCGGGCCGCGTCAGATTGGTCGAACGGCCCCGACCACACCAGGCCGTACTGGTCGAACCCGTTGCGATCGGTGGCGTACGCCGAATCGGCCTGGCGTTTCAGATACGCGCTGTACGGATGGCCGGGCAGCGCCGCGTTCAGCGCCGACAGGTCCCGGGCGTAGACGCCCTTGAACGTCGGGCCGTCCGCCCCGCCGCCGCCGGGCCGGTCGCCCGGGTCGTGCAGGATTCCGTTGGGGTTGAGGGAAACGCTGGTCGTCGAGGTATCGGCCAGGGTTCGGGCCTGGTCGAGGTACGCGGTGTCGCCCGTGGCCCGGTAGAGCTCGGTCAGCGCGGCCAGCGGCACGCCCTGGTTGTAGGTCCAGGTCGGCTGGTTGTTGTTGACGCAGGTGCTGGTCAGGCCGTCGTTGACCAGGTTCTGGGCGTTGATCATCCCGCTGTCGCGGAACCAGGTCCACCCCGCCCGGGCCCGTTGCAGGTACTTGGTGTCGCCGGGAATCCGGTTGTGCAGCGCGGCGTTCAGCTGGATGTAGAGCGCGGTGGGGATGGCGTTCTTGTACGTCCGGGCGTCGCTCCACCACACCCCGCCGCCGCAGGTGGAATCCCAGTAGGCCTGCACGTGGTCGGCGTCGAAGCGGGCCGTGGTCAGGTAGCGGGTGTCGCCGGTCAGGTCGTAGGCCGCGACCCAGGCCAGGCCCCACCATTCGGTGTCGTCGTTGTAGGCGTTGGTGAAGTTGCCGCCCTGGGCGTTGAGGTTCTTGTCGTACGTGCGCGCGACGGCGTAGGCGTAGCTGCCCATGCCGGAGGCCCGGATGTTGCCGATGATCGCGGTCAGCGCGTTGGCCGAGTTCCACCAGCCGGTCGTGTCGAACAGGCCGGTGGTGGTGTTGTAGTCCTCCATCAACGCGGTCGCGGCGGCGGTGCGCCGGTCGTAGGAGTTCCACGTCGTGCGGCGCCAGTCGGTGCAGGTGATCGTCGTGGCGCCGGCCGGCAGCGCGCAGGCCCGTAGCAGGCCGACGCCGGTGGTGTTCCAGTCGTCGACGTTGAACATCAGCGTGCGCCAGCCGGGATAGCCGGCCGGCGTGCGGGTGTCGCCGATCTTGGAGCCCGCGGCCCAGCTGCGGCCGGCGTCGAAGGAGCGGTCCAGCCACAGCTCGTCGCCGGGGGCGCTGTTGGTGATCGCGCCCCAGCCCATGTCGTCGCCGTCGTCGAGATACAGCGCGAGTTGTCGGCTGCCGGCGGGCGTGGCCGTGCCCAGTCGGACCTGCGGGGCCAGCGCGGGATCGCGGCCGTCGCAGTACTTGTCGCAGACGGTCGCCATCGGCTTCACGGCGTTGCCGGTCGACGGGGGAGGGGCGTCGGTGGTCGGCGCCGGCGTCGGCGGCGCCCCGGTCGAGGCGGCGGCGGCCGGGGCGAGCACAACCATGAGGGCAACTGCGCAGAACACGGCTCTGAGCATGGAACCTCCCGGGTAGCAGGGTTTTCCGGTCGGAAACGTGCTGGTGAGAGCGCTCTCGAACGCGAATGTAAGGTCCATGTGAGTTAGGCGTCAACGATTACGCTTTCACAGATGCGACTGCTGCTCGTCCGGCACGCCGAATCCCTGGCCATCGCCGACAATCTGACCGTCGGCAACGACAACTGCCCCGGCCTCACCCCGCGCGGTTTCGAACAGGCCCGTGAGCTGGGGCGACGCCTCGGTGTTCGGCCCGATGTGCTGGTGCACAGCCCGGTCACGCGGGCCCGACAGACGGCCGAGGAGCTGATCGCGGCGCTGCGGCCGCCCCGCGTCGAGATCGATCGCGACCTGGCCGAAGTGGACATCGACGAGCCATGGGACGGATTTCTGTCTCGAGTGGACAAGGTGGTGACCACCTGGCCGGAGAAGTACACCGGGCAGACGGTCATGGCGGTGACCCACGCCGGCTTCATGGTGTGGGTGTTCATGACCCTGTTCGGCGTGCCGCGGCCGGGTACCGGCACGCGGGTCGACTTCGATTTCGCCGCGGTGACCGAATGGCAATTCAGTGGCGGCTGGCGGCTGGTTTCCCTCAACCTGACCTGATGGAGACCGAACGCCTGCTGCTGCGCCCGGCCGGACCGTCCGATGTGGACGATCTGCGGGCGCTGGACGCCGACCCCGAGGTGATGCGCTTCCTCGGCACGGACGGGGCGGACTCGACGGCGCTGATCGGGCGGCCCGGGTACTGGGTGGGGATCGAGCGTGCCACCGGCGACTTCGTGGGCTGGTTCGGGCTGGGCGAGGAGCTCGGCTACCGGATCCGCCGCGACAAGTGGGGCCGCGGCTACGCCACCGAGGGAGCGAAGGCCGTGCTGGACAAGGCCTTCGCCGAGGGCCGGCAGCGGGTCAGCGCCCAGACCATGGCCGTCAACACGGGATCACGCCGGGTGCTGGAGAAACTCGGCCTGCGGCACGTGCGAACGTTCCATGTGGACTGGGAGAACCCGCTGCCGGGCTCGGAACACGGTGAAGTCGAGTACGAGATCAGTGTTTGGCCAGGTGGGACAGGAACTGCTCCACCGCGTGGGCGGTAGCCAGCGCGCGGGCGCTGGGCAGCGAGTCGAAGGCGTGGTGGGCATACGGCAGCTCGGCGTAGCCGATCGGCGCGCCGAGCTCCCGCGCCCGGGTGGCGAACTCGCGGGCCTGGTTGACCGAGACGACCTCGTCCCGGTTGCCGTGCACGACCAGCAGCGGCGGCGAATCCGGGGTTATGCGGTGGATCGGGGAGGCCGGCGCGACATCCGGCTGGTTGTCGATCATCGCCTTGCGGACGTGGTCGCGCAGGCCGGTGCTGCCGTCCTCGTTGAGCGCGTCCAGGTCGTACACGCCGTACAGCGGCGCGCCGGCCTGGATGGACGTGTCGGCGTCCTCGAAACCGGGCTGGAAGGCGGGATCGTTGCCGGTCACGGCGGCCAGCGCGGCCAGGTGCCCGCCGGCCGAGCCGCCGGTGATGGCGATGAACGACGGGTCGCCGCCGTAGCGCTCGATGTTGGCCCGGACCCAGGCGATGGCCCGCTTCACGTCCACGATCTGCGCCGGCCAGCGGTTCTTCGGCCCCAAACGGTAGTCGACGGCCACGCACACCCAGCCCTGCTCGGTCATGTGGGCCAGCAGCGGCAGGTTCTGCGTCCGGCGGTCGCCCGAGGTCCACGCCCCGCCGTGCACCTGGATCAGCACCGGGGCGTTGGTCACGCCGGCCTTGTGCCACACGTCCAGGGCCTGGCCCTGGCCGTAGCGGATGCCGTCGGCGACAAGGAACTCCGTGCGTCGGAACTTGCCCGGCAGCAGCGGCGTCGGGGCGTTCAACGTCACCGTGCCACGGCCGAGGACCTCGTCCAGCGCGCCTTGGAGCGGCCGGCTCGCGTCGGCCGCCGGCCGCTGCAACGCCGCCAGGCCCACCGCCGCGCCCGCCGACACCGCCAGCGCCGCCGCACCGATCTTGCTGCGGCCCGCGCCCAGCGCCGCCGCCAGGCCCGTGGCCCCCAGCTGCGCCGCGGCCGCCGGCACCGACAGCTCCGTGCCGACCACCCCGGCCGCCATGCCCACCAGGTGCCAGGGGGAACGCCGCCAGGGCGTCCGCCTCGCGAACACGTTCAACGCCACTCCGCCGACGCCGGCGGCCACCGCCAGGGCGATCCCCGTCTTCTTCACGCTCACTCAACGAAGCGAGGCCGGGTGAACGCTGCTACTGAGGAGTGAAACCGATCACACATCCGCATATGCGGCTCTATCCTGGCTGCTGTGACGCCGCTGCGGCCCGATGAGCTGGTCATCACCGGCGAGGTCGCCACGCCGGGCACGGTGTGGTGCACCTCGGCGCTGCACGCCCGCGCCTGTCGGCCCCTCGCCGTCGACTACGTCACCCGCCGGCGCACCGAGCGCCATGAGGTCCGCGGCGTCACCCTCTACGAGGCTCTCACCGCCGCCGGCCTCGCCCTCGACCCCGCGCGCAAGATGGACCACCTCAGCCTCGCCGTCCTCGCCGAAGGCGCCGACGGCTACGGCGTGCTCGTCTCGTACGCCGAGATGCACCCCGAGTTCGGCGACTGCGGCGCGTTGCTGGCCACCTGGCACAACGGCCAGCTCCTGGCCCGCCCCACCCTCGTCATGCCCGCCGACCGCCGCGCCAGCCGCTTCGTCCGCCAGGTCCACCGACTCCACGTGGTCCACCCGGTCGCGGTTCAGTAGGCGGTGAAGTCCAACACCAGCCGCCCTCGCACGCCACCCGCGGCCAACCGCCGGTGGGCCTCGGCCGCCTGGTCGGCCGGCAGCACGTCGGCCACTCGCAGCGTGAGTTCGCCGGCCTCGGCCTGGTCCCGAAGCCGGCGCAGGCGAGCATGGTCGGTGGCCACCGTGCTGACCCAGACCTGATGCACGTGGATGCCGCGGCCGGCCGGGCCGTCCCAGCCCCGGATGACCGCCAGCCCGCCGCTGTCGCGGATGGCCGGGACCACCAGCTCGTGCAGGACCGCCCCGTCCAGCACGGCATCCACCCCGTCCGGCTCGAGTGCGCGGAACCGGTCGGCGACGTCGTCGCCCCGCCTGACCACCTCGTCCGCCCCGAGGTCGCGCACCAGCTGCTCGTCGGCCGCCGAGGCGTCCGCCAGCACTAGCAGGCCGTCGCTCTTGGCCAGCTGCACCGCGTAGCCGCCGAAGGTCCCGGCCGCCCCGGTCACCGCCACCGTGCCGCCGGCCGGCACCGCCAGCAGATCCAGGCCGAGCCGGGCCGTGAGGGCGTTCATCAGCAGCGTCGAGGCGTGTGAGAAGTCCACAGTGGACGGAATCGGCACCACCGACTCGGCCGGCGCCACGATCAGGTCGGCGTAGGCCCCGCCGCGCGGGCCGTAGGGGAGGACGATCGCCATTACCGCGTCTCCCGGCCGCAGCGAGGTGTCGGTGTCCGGCCCGATCGCGTCCACCACTCCCGCAGCGTCCATGCCCGGCACGTACGGCCCCGGCCGACCCTCGAACCGTGCGCTCGTCGCCCCCGACCGCAGCAGGGTGTCGGTCGGATTCACCGCCGCCGCGTGCACCCGGATCCGCACCTGTCCGGGACCGGGCACTGGATCCGGCAGCTCCACCGCCCGCAGCACCTCAGGTCCCCCGAACTCCGTCAACCCGATCGCCCGCATGCCCCGCCTCCTTGTACGTCTCCCATCGAACTAATATCGACTTTACAAGATCGGCGGGCGGTAGGGTCTCGGCCATGGGGTCGGGGGCGTTTTTTCTGGTCGCCGCGGGGATTGTCGCCGGAACCGTCGGGTCGGCCGGGGCGATCGCCTCGTTGATCTCCTATCCGGCGCTGCTGGCCTTCGGGTTGCCGGCGGTGTCGGCGACCATCGCGAACTCGGTGGCGGCGGTGGCGATCGGGGTCGGGTCGGCGCCGGCGTCACGGCCGGAGCTCAAGGGATCGGGCCGCCAACTGTGGCGGCTGGGCCTGCTGGCCGGGGTCGGCGGGGCGGCGGGGGCGGCATTGCTGCTCGTCACCCCGAATGGCGTTTTCGAGTGGATTGTGCCGTTTCTGATCGCGGCCAGCGCTTTCCTGCTGCTTCTGCAGCCGAGGCTTTCGGCCCGGCGCCGGATCTCGCCGCCGCTGCTGACGTTCGGGCTGTTCGTGGTGGCCGGCTACAACGGATATTTCGGCCCCGGCTCGGGAATCATGATGCTGACGGTGCTGGCCTTCACCTTCGACGGCGATCTGCCGCGGGCGAACGCCGTCAAGAACGTGCTGCTGGCCGCCGGGGAAGTGGTGGTGGCGATCGGCTTCATCGTGTTCAGCACGGTTCCGTGGGCCGCGGTGATCCCGCTGGCCGTCGGCTTCCTCGTCGGCGGGGCCATCGGGCCGTGGGTGGTGCGCCGGCTGCCCGTGGCCAAGCTGCGAACGCTGATCGCCGCCGCCGGCTTCGCCCTGGCCGCCTGGCTGCTGTACGTCGCGGCCAAGGGCTGAGCGAAGGGACCCTTCCTCTCGCTCAACGTCAGGAAGGGGCCCTTCATGACGTTCAACGCCAGGAAGGGCCCCTTCACTGCGTCCAGCGCCAGGAACGGGCCTGGCTTTCGAGAGGGGTCAGGAGGCGGTGAGGGCGGTGTCGTCGAGGACGAAGGTGGTCTGCTTCTCGTAGTCCTCGGCCCCGGTGAACTTGAGGGTCACGGACTGGCCGGCGTAGGCGGACAGGTCGACGCTGCGCTGGACGTAGCCGGAGGCGGCGTCGAGGTTGGAGTAGGTGGCCACGGTGGTGGAGCCGACGGCCACGCTGAAGGTGTCGTACTTGGCGGTGGTCGTGGTCTCGGCGGTGGCCACGTGCAGCCAGAACGTCAGGCTGGCCGAGCAGCCGGCGGGCACGGACACGGTCTGGCTCAAGGTGTTCGTGGTGGTGACGCCGGTGCCGTCGAAGGTCGCGGCACGGGTGCCGGCGTGCGGGGTCTGGCCGGTGCCGACGGTGGCGTCACCGGTCCAGGACGTGGCGCCGCTCTCGAAGCCGGGGTTGGCCAGCAGCTGCCCGGGCGTGGCGCAGTTGGCGCCGCCACCGCCGGTGGAGGAGCCCTGGGCCAGCCACGCGGTGGCGTTGAGGGCCAGGGCGGCGTTGTTGGCGGTGGAGTCGGTCCAGCCGTTGTAGAGGGTCTTGCCGGACTCGCCGGTGCCGTCGTCGACCGGTGAGCTGTCGTCCCAGATCGCCACCCGGCCGTTGCCGAAGGTGCTGGTGACGAAGGTGGCGTTGGTGTTGCCGGGCGACGAGGTGCTCAGGAACAGCAGGCCCTTGACGTTCGGGTTGTCGGCCGGCTTGAGCGTGAAGGTGGTGCCGTTGGCGATCAGGCTGTGCTTGACCGCGCCGAACGAGCCGTTGAGCACCGGGTTGGTCGAGTCGGTGATGGCCACCGGGTGGTCGGTGCTGATGTTCTTCAGGTCGACCGAGAAGCCGAACGGGTCGGTGTTGTCGACGCCGTTGTTGGTCAGGAGGTCGTTGATGATCTTCGGCGAGTCCCAGCCGTCGTTGTTGCGGTCGCTGCCGGTGTGGTCGGAGATCAGGAACAGCCCGCCGCCGTTCTGCACGAAGGTCAGCAGCGCCTTCTTCTCCGCCGCCGAGAGCTGGATGTTGGGCTCGGGCAGCACGAACTCGTCGAAGTTCTTCAGGTCCAGCGCGGCGGACGTGCCGTAGGTGATCGTGTTGCCGGCCGGCAGCGTGTCCAGGGTGTACTGGCCCGTCTTCTGCAGCGCGATGCCCCACGAGGACAGCGCCCCGGTCCAGTCCTTGTCGCTGCTGGGCGACGCGTTCTGCTTGAGCGGGTCGGGCTGGCTGGTGCTGATGATCCAGTCGGCGTTGCCGGCGGTTTCCGCCTTGGTGGCGTCGAACAGGACACGGTGCGTGGTGGCGGCGTGTGAGACCGCGGCGAGGCCGGGTAGGACGGCCGCGGTCAGGGCGGCGGCGATCGCCGCCGCGGGGAGCGGGCGCATGGGCGCGTACCTCCGGTGCAGGGTTCGGGGTTGTCGCCGCACGAGGATCTCCCGCCGCCGCAGCCGGATCAACGATTCAATGTTGACTTCATCGAGACGTCACCGGCCGGCCCCGTTAGCCTCCACAGCGTGGACGCGGTTGTTTTTGATCTCGACGGTGTGCTGGTCGACTCCGAGCGGACCTGGGACGAGGTGCGCCGGTCGGTGACGGCCGAGCACGGCGGCACCTGGGACGGGGAGAACACCACCCGGGCGCTGATGGGCATGAGCACGCCGGAGTGGGCGGAGTACCTGGCTACGGCACGTGGCGTGCGGCTGCCGCCCGACAAGATCGCCCAACTGGTGGTCGACGGCATGGTCGCCCGCTACGCGCAGGGCCCGCCGCTGCTGCCCGGCGCGGTCGAGGCGGTGCGCGCGGCGGCCCGGCGGTGCCCGGTGGCGATCGCCAGTTCCTCGCCGCCGGCGTTGATCGCCGAAGTGCTCGAGGTCACCGGTCTCGGCGACGTCGTCGAGGTCGCCCTGTCCAGTGAGCTGACCGGGGCCGGCAAGCCCGCGCCGGACGTGTATCTGGCCGCTGCCAAGGATTTGGGCGTCGATCCGACCCGCTGCGTGGCCCTTGAGGACTCGACCAACGGGATACGCTCGGCGCTCAACGCCGGCATGATCGTGGTGGCCGTGCCCAACGAGCACTTCCCGCCGGATCCGGCGGTGCTGGCCCGGGCGGCGAAAGTGATCACCGGGGTGCGCGAGCTGCCGGGCATTCTTGATCTTTTGTCAGCGTGGTGACAATGAGACTGTTGGCCTATCCCGATTCCTCGCGCCGAGGCCCTATTCTGGCCGCTTGCGGAAGTTGACCCTGCGTGAGCACGCCATCATGGAGCTCGACCGGGTCGTCGCCTGGCTGGAGACCGGCGCGGTCGACAGCATGCGGGCGTTCGGCTCCGGGGACGAGCGTGACTGGATGCTGCGCATGTGCGCCGCCCTGCTCGCGCTGCTGCACGAGCACGAGGTCGACGAGCACGGCCGCTGCACCCGCTGCCGCGAGCCGCGCCGCGTGCTGCCCGGCGGCCGGCGGCCGTCCTCGTGTGCCGTGCTGGACCACGTGATCGCCGCCTTCGGCGACTCCGTCGAATCGGTGTGGACCCGGGTGCTCGCCTCGCTCGGCGCCGACATGACCGAGGACGAGGTCCGGGCCTGGCTGGTCAGCACGGTCAAGCCCGCCGACGAACCCCTCCCGCTGTTCAACGTGGACGTCATCGGCGGCTACGGCTTCGGCGCCGCCGAGTTCAACCTGGAGCAGCTCGGCTCCCTGCCCGAGCCGCCGCCCGAGCAGGAGCGGACCGACCCCATCTCCGGTTGGTTCCACCGGCCCTACCTCTACGACGACGACCTCACCGAGCCCGGCTCCGTGCTGCGCGCCGTCAGCCAGTACCGCCAGCAGGCCAAGGTCTGGCGCACCCCGGAGGAACTGGCCTGCGAGTCCGACACCGTCGTCCTGCCCCGCCTGGAGTTCGCCGACACCGTCCCCCTGCACCTGCCCTCGTTCGGCCCGATAGTCCGGGCGTGAGCCGGCTGCCGCCAGGGGTCTGGCGGCCGGGGCGGGACGGGGGTCCGCCCCGGCCGGCGCGATCAGGAGGAGAACAGGAAGCGGCCGAAGCCGCCCTTGCGCTGGCGGCGGTCGCCCCAGGCGGGGCCGCCCTGCTGGTAGCCGCCGTGGCCGCCGTGGTGGCCGCCGCCGTACTCGGGGGCGTAGCGCGGCTGGTGTTGCTGTTGGGACCACTGGGCTTCGGCGCGGGTCAGGGCCTCGAGCTCGCCGTGGTCAAGGAAGATGCCGCGGCAGGTGTCGCACTGCTCGATGTGCACGCCGTTGCGCTCGTAGCTGCGCATCGAACCGGGGCACTTGGGGCAGTTCATCTGGTCTCCTCACATCGGGTCATCCGGCGGCACGCGGCGAGCACGGCCCGGTCCACGTCGTCCATCGGTCGGTCGGCGGTCAGCGCGGTGGCGGCGGTGTAGACCACGAAGGCGCGGGCCACCGCGTCCACGCAGGGCCACACGTCGCCGGTCCGCGGCACGGCGGGACCACGCGCGGCGCGGTAGCCGGCCAGGAACTTCTCCCAGCCCCGCTGGGCGATCACGCCGACGGCGTAGCCGGCGGCGATGCGCCCGAAGTCCCACAGCGGGTTCCCGAGGCCCAGATCGTCCACGTCGATCAGCTGCCACCGGCCCCGGTAGCGCACGAGCTGGCCGAGGTGCCAGTCGCCGTGCACGAGGTGATAGCCCGGCTCCAGCGCCGACACGGTCCGCCACGCGGACAGAACCGTTGCGGCGTCGGGACTTTCCGGCAGCAGGGCGATGGCCCGGGCCAGCCGGGCCGGCGTGCCGGCGACCGGGATGGCGCCGAGCCGGGACGGGTCGACCCGGTGCAGCCGGGCCAGCAGCCCGCCGGCCTCGGCCCACGGGGCGGTGTCCGGATCGTCGGTGACCGGGTCGCCCAGCGGCCACACGCTGACCCACCGGTCGCCGACCGCGGTCGGCGCGGATTCCTTGGGAGGCAACAGGATTCCCCGCAGATCCGGATGTGCGGCCAGGCGTATCCGGTTGGCGAGCGCGCGGCCGTCGACGCCGTGGTGGTGCGCCTTGACGACCTCGTCGACGGTGCTGACGACAACCCCGGACCCCATCTCCCACCTCCTCCGCTCACCAACACAAGGTAAACGGTCGGTAATGGACGATGAGTTCCCGGGGAACCTGTCAATGACCTGAGAAAGTGGCCTTGCCCGGCCCGTCGGTTAGGAACGAGCGCACCGCCGAGCGCAGGTCCTCGGTGTCGAACAGCTCGGCGGCGATGGTCGTGACGTGCGCGTTGGCCTCGGCCACGCCGCCGTGCTCGAAGTGCCGCAGCACCTGCTTGGTGGCGGCGTGGGCCCGGGTCGGCCCGGCCGCCAGCCGCCGCGCGTAGGCCAGCGCCGCCTCGGCGAACCCGTCGTCCGGCAGCACCTTGTTGACCACGTTCCAGCGCTCCAGGGTGGCCGCCGAGTAGCGGTCCCCGGTCATCACGAACTCCTTGGCCCGCCCGACGCCGGCCCGCGCGGCCAGCCGCTGGGTGCCGCCCATCGTCGGGGTCAGCCCGATCACGTTCTCCACCAGCCCGAACGAGGACCGCTCGGCCGCCAGCAGCACGTCGCAGGCCACCGCGATCTCGAACGCCCAGGTCAGGCACAGGGCGTGCGCGGCGAACACGGTCGGGAACGGCAGCGCCGCGATCCGGTCGGGAATGGTCAGCATCTCGTCGAACAACACCTTGGCCGCCGCCGCGGTCGGCTGCGCGTCGAAGAGGGCGACGTCCACGCCGCCGCTGACCACCCGGCCCTCGGCCCGGATCAGCAGCGCCCGCGGCTGCTCCCGCTCCACCAGCCCGACCGCCGCCAGCAGTTCCGCCTGCATGGCGGCGGTGTAGAGGTTCAGTGGCGGCGCGTCGACGGTCAGCACGGCCAGGCCGGCGTCCTCCCGGTCCAGTCGCAGCAGCTCCACGGCTCACTCCCGTCCATCGTGATCTTTGCTTTACGCACCCTCTCACGCCCATCATTGCGGGGTGTCCGAGTTAGCGTCGTGGAACGGCGAGCAACCGCAGATCAAGCTGTTGGACCCCGTCCTGTTCGAACAGCTGGGAGCAGGCGGCGGGGCGTACGAGGAACTCCTGCTGGCCGAGTACGGCCGGCCCGGGCAGGTGATCGAACGGGCCGAGGTGCCGCACGGCCTCCTGCACTACATCCAGTTCGACGAGCAGCCGGGCCGACCGGCCTGGACCACTCACCTGATCTTCGCCCGGGCGACCGAGCCCCAGGTCCGCGAGTACCTGGTGACCATCGGCCTGGGCTCGGTGGAGATCCACACCGTCTACGGCGCGACCGAGCGGATCGAGGACGCCCCCGACGAGGTCGACGAGCTCTGACCCGTCGTCATGAAGGGCCCCATACTGACGTTGAACCTGGATCCACCGTTGATCTTTGATGGTGATCTTGGTGGCTGCGGGATGGTCGAATGGCCATGCGGTCCTGACGCAGGCGCGTCAGGACCGCTGGTCTGCCCAGCCTTCCGTGATGGTGCGGGTTGGGTCCGTGGGGACGGTGGTCAGGGCTTAGACCGCCCGCGGTGGGGCGTGGGCGTGGGTGAACGCTCGTTGCCAGGCCTGCTGCCAGGGCCAGTTGCGGGGCAGGTGCAGGGTGATCGTGCGGGCGGTGTGGGAGACCCGGGCCGCGACCGTGATCAACCGTGCGCGCAGGGTCGTGGTGCGGGCCTTGGCGTGGGCCTCGCCGGCCAGGCAGCCGATCGCTCGTTGCAGGTTGTGTGCGAGGGCGGCCAGGGTGAGCCAGGCGGCGTTGGCGGCGAACCGGCCCGAGGGGAAGTGCGTCAGGGCGGAGCCGTTGAGGTCGGCGAAGACCTGTTCGATCGCGCCGGCCCGGCCGCGGTGCTGGGCTTCGACGGTGATCGGGTCGAACGGCGAGTTGGTGAAGATCGCCTGATACCGCCAGGCGGGGAACAGTTCGCCCTGCTCGGTCACGGTCAGGACGCGGTGGCGGCGCACCACCAGGGTGGCGGTGGTGCGGCGGCCGGGGTTCTGGGTGGGGTTGGTGAAGGCGGTGTGGCGGGTGGCGGCGATCTGTGCGGTGTGGATGGTCTGGCCGGTGTCCTGGTCGAGGACGGGGGTGTCGTACTCGATGTGGGTCCAGGCGTCCTGGTCGATCGTGGTGATCGCGCGGGCCAGGGCCCGGCTCCAGCGGGCGGTGATGGAGAACACCGCGCCAGCCTTGGCCAGGGCGGTGATCAGTTTCGCGCTGTAGCAGCCGGAGTCGCCGCGCACGATCACCGTGCCGGTCGCGCCGCAGGTGCGGGCCACGTG
>NZ_JBIUAG010000041.1:0-76448 GCF_044547355.1 Kutzneria sp. NPDC052558 | reverse complement strand
CTTCTTCCCTAGACAAGAAGCATGATCACTCAAGGGCTGCACCCGTGATCACCCGGGGTCCCCGTCACCCACCCCGAAGGTTAAAACACAAGCTCAGGTGAGCACTTAGGACATCTGGGAGCAGCCGAGATGATCCGGGTTCGGCGCGAGATCCAACGGCAACCGAGTCCCAGTGGCACCCCCGATACTGCCCAATTGAATCGGCCTGGGTTGTCGAATCCGGGCCGCGTTGTTCGTCCCTTGGGTGAGAGGCCGCCCACCGGGGCACCCATGATTACGGAAAATGCTGACCAATGTCATCCCCGCAGTCCAAAGTCCATCGCATGTTCGAGCCCCTCGAGCCGATCGCCACCACCACCCACTCAGCAGTGGCGAACGAGGCGTTCCTGGCGCTGGGCATGCGCAACGATTGGGACGGATACTTCGCCGGCCGAGCCGCACTGCTGGGCAAGGCGCCGGCCGAGGTGGTGCACGCCGTGTCTACAACCTCGCCGACGGTAGGGTGGCGCGCCACATCCCATGGGTGTAGGGGAAGATCACCCCACAGGTAGCGGTCGCCGTGCGGGAGCGCGGCAGCGCCACCGCGCTGATGCAGTGCATCGAGGACCTCACCGACGAGCTGCCCGCGCCGGCGTACGACATGCTCAGCGTGGACGAGTTGGATGAGCTGATCGCGGGACTCGAGCCGATCGCCTCCGCGGCACAGTCCGTCGACGACTGAGCAGGTCCAGCCACAGAGCGCGCCTGGACTGCGCCGACGTCTTTCGGCACTCGACAGGGAATCCAGGCCGCGGTCGATGTCACCCGGTACCGCGCCCGTTGTCGACTACTCGCCGTCGCCGGCTCCCTTGCCGGCGGCGCACGTGGAGGGATCGTCACGCAGACAGACCTTGCTACCCGACACCCGCAGGCCCGCCTGCTCGAAGGCCGTCACCCAGTTCGACGCGATGGCCGTCTGTGCGGTCGACAACGGGATCAGGCCCGAGCACACCGCGTCGGACAGCTTGTTCTCCACCGCGTCCTTCGGGTTCGGGATCGACCCCGGCTCCACCAACAGGTTGCGCGGATCATCCTGCGCGCCAACGAGTTCCAGTCACACCAGGTCGTCGTACTCTCATTCCTCACATCAGGGGTCGCCGCTTTTCCGGAAAGCGACACGTCACCCGTTTGGCCGGAAATAATCACGTTCCCGTCTCCACAGGTAGCGGCCGATCGGGTGCCGGCGATGGGCAGGGCACGTGGTGTGACGGGCAGGTGGGGCGTGGGCATATGACCAGATGGGACGACTCGTTCCGACGGGTGATGGAACTGAATCGGACGGTCCGGCCGGCCGAGGCGGAACGGCTGATGGAGGACGTGCTGCGGGGCTGCACGCCCGACGAGCTGCGCGCGCTGGAACCCCAGATCGGCCAGGTAATCGCCAGTTTCCTGCGCAAGCGCCAGAAGTCGCTCACGCAGCTGTTCGACGAGGTCAGACGGCAGCCGCCACCGCCAGCGGTCAAGGCTCCCCCCGTCATTGCTGTCGCCGCGCCCCGGCGCGCCGTCGACGAGGACGTGGTCGCCTACTCGCGGCGAAGGCTGCTGCGCGATCTCACGCAGCTGGCCGAGCACCACATCTTCCAGTGGACGACCTTCTACCGGGAAATCCTCAACGGCTACTTCGAGGATTTCCTGTACCAACTGGCGACAACCGACCAGCCGGCCCCCTGGCTCGCCGTGATGAAGACGGCCATCGGCCAGCACGCGTCCACCATCTTTCAGCGCGGCTACTGGTACCAGATCAGGGGTTCCGCGCCGAACACCCGCCAGGCGATAGCCAAGTCGCTGGCCGGCCTACAGCGTTTCCTCGATCTGACCCTGGAGTTCTACTCGGCCCGGCTCCCGGAGGCGCATCAGGCCCGGCGGGCCGCGCCGCTGCGCCAACTGTGTTCGGCGATGCTGTCCGGCATCCTGATCGGCTACTCCACCGTGGTGTTCACCTATCGCGGCAGCAAGGTGCTGGCCGAGTCGCCCGCGGCCTGGATCGACACGATGCCCTTCCTCACCGCCGAGCACCTGCGCGAGGTCCTGCTGCACGTCGAACCCGGCTGGCTCACCGTCGGCCTCCAGGAATCGGCGCTTCCCCTCGCCCGCGTGGTGGACGTGTTGATGCGACGCGAGCCGACGGTCGCGCCGCTGCCCGCGCTTTCCCTGTACTCCCGGGGAAACGCCAGGCTGGAAGTGACCTTCCAGCTCTCGGCGAAGTCGCTGCGGGCCCGGCGTGTCGAGATCCACTGCTACCTCGCGGCCACATCCATCGACCGGCAGGTGATCGAGGAAGCGGCCACCCGCGCCATCAGCGCCGTGGTGGCACCGCTGGGCGCCAGCCTGCGGGCCGAGATCCGGCAGGCACCGCACCTGGCCGAGATCGTCGTGCACACCGGCTCCCCGGACGACGCTCCACACGCACGGATACTCGAACTGCTCGCCGAATGGGCGCACGACACCGGTTTCGCCTCGCCGAATCACGTCATCGGACGGAACTACGCCGCCGCGTTCCCGCTCGACCAGCCCAGGCTCACCCGATACACGCACGTCGACCGCTGGTCGGTCCGTCGGCTGCTGGAATCGTTCGAGCTGCGCAACGGAGTTCGCCTGTGGTGCAGTGTCCGCCGCAGCGGCAAGACCACGGCGTGTGAGTCCGATCTGGGCTCGCCGTCCGGCCAGTCGATCATCACCACTCAGACGTGCGACCGCACCAGCGATCTAGAGGACGACACCTTCTACCGCGCCATCTGCGACGCGTTGACCTCCGAGGCCCGGCTGAGCGAGGACTTCGTGGCCCGCACGGTGGCCGAATGCCTGCCGGCGCCGACCGATCGTCGAGTCGTGCTGGTGCTCGACGAGTACGAGACGCTGTTCGGCCATCTCGCCATCTCCATGAACCAGGATCCCCGGCTCCGCTACACGGTGGTGCAGCCGCTGCTCAACCAACTAGTCTCCTTCACCCGGGAGAACCTGCTGATTCTTGTTGGTCAGCAGCCGAACGCGCACTGGATTCTGCCCGACCAGAACCAGCTGAGCCCGCTCGTGACCCAGGATCCGTTTCCGCTGTTCTCCCACGAGCCAGCGTCGAATCTTGTCGACGAGTTCCACGAATTGGTGCTGAAGATCATGACCAGCAACGTGGACGTGCATCCGGAGTTCGTCGACTGCGTGTACCGGGAGACCGGCGGCCACCCGTTCCTGACCGGCAAGCTGCTGGTGTCGTTCTGCGAGTGGCTGATCGAGACCCGACGGCCGCAGTCCAGCCTTCAACCCGTCCGACCCGAGCTGTTCGACGAGTTCGTCCGGTCCAACCTGGACCACACCTCGATCATCCGCAACCAGCACTACGTGATGTTTCGACAGGTCGCCGCCGACCATCTGTCCGATCTGACCCGGGCCCACTACCCGTGGCTGCACGCCGTCTACAGTGGACTACGCGGGCTCGTGCTCAATTCGCCCACCACGTTCGCGTTGCCGGTCGCCGAGTTCACCGACCTGATCCGGCGCCACTGCGACGACATCTCGGTCGAGGAGTTGCTCGCCACCGCGACCAGAGCGAACTTCCTCACCAACGAAGACGGCATGGTGCGTCCCAGGATCCGCCTGCTCGCGCGGATCGCGGCCGCGGTGAGGTGCGGCTGATGACGTCCGATCCGGAACCCGCACTGGTCGCCGACACCATCCTGCGGCTGGACGACAACGCGGTCGGGCGGCTGGACGCGTACTGGCTAGCCGTGTCCGGTCATCGTGACTCGTACGCGACCCGGCTTGAATCCCTGCTCCAGCACCTCGGCATGCCGGTGTTGATCGTTCGGCAGACCGGCTTCGACAACCCGAACGCGCTGATGTCCGATCTCGTCCGGCTGTTCGAGTGCAACCGGTCACGACTGCTCGCCACCCTCTCACAGGTTCGACACCGGGTGAGCGTGGTTCTGTTGGCCCACAACGAACTCACCCTGAGCCAGAACAGTTCTGCAGTTGTCCTGCCGGACTGGGTGCCCGTGGTCGGCGGCCGCAGCGAGCTGTGCCACATCACCGACATCACCCGGGCTATCGACGTGCCGCTCAACGCCGACGCAGTGGGCGTTTCCCGGCTCGGGAGCGCGCTGCTGGCCGTCGAGGAGGCGCTGATCCGGTGCCTGCGACACGTGCACGAGCAGTCACCGCATCTGCACCACGATCTGTTCCAGCAGATTGGCACATCCAAAGACCCCGACTGGCAAGCCGTGCTGTCCGGTGCGGAGCGAGCCGTCAACGGTGTGAACGGCGATGGATTCCGCCCCAAGAGTTGGGACGGAGCCACCCTTGTCTCACGACTGTGGGGGCTGAGCCAGAAGCACACGTCCGGCGAGGTCGCCAAACGGGCGCGGGCACTGGCCAAGGCGCTCGACCTACCCGACGACTACGCCCCCGAGGACCGCTGGCTTTCCCTGCAGACGGTGTTGGCACGGTTACTGAAAGACACCACGGATGGCTCGGACCGCTTCTGCCGCAACCTGATTCTCACCGTCGGGGCCGCCTGCCAGTACCTCACCTGCGCCGCACACGCCGGCGAATACCAGTCATACCCGGTAAATCTGCTCCGGTCGGTGGTCGACGACGTGCACCGCAGCCTGACCGTGATCGAGAACTCGCTCAACCACAGCCTGGGCAGCCGGGTCGGCGTCGGCGGAACGGAACAGCGATGACCACGACCGATGTCGGCGTTCTGCTGGTGGACTGGGAGAATCTGACCGGTGCCATCCTCAACCGGGGCGCGCTGGTCGAGCGACATCACGTGCACGACCTCTGGCTTTACGCCAACGCCTTCTGCGGCGACCAGTTGCACCACAAGCACATGGCGGCAGCCAGGTTCGATCCGACCATCGCCACCGCGATGCACGAGCACTTCATCGACGCCGCGCAGGTGGAGAGCCGGAAGGAACAGGCCGACATCCTGCTGACCGTGCTGGCGATGGACTACCTGCACGCCGGCGTCACCCATTTTGTCCTGGTGACCGGCGACCAGGACTTCATCCCGCTGATCGAGCGCCTGCACCGCGCCGGCCGTAAGGTCGCCGTCATCTACGGCGACTCCCGCAAGCTCAGCGACGAGATGACCAAAGTCCTGAACACACCCGACCTCGAGTCGCTGGACATCGCGACCGTCACAGTGATCAACCCACGCGAGCCGGACACCAGCAGCCGGTCACTGCTCGGGTTGCTCGAACTCCAGCGCCGGGGACATATCCTCGGCGGCCCGGAGCGCGGCGACCGGGTGGCGCTGCTGGCGCAGTGGCATATCGTCCCCAACACCGACCAGAACGAGTACTGGTCCCTGGCCAACGCCATGACCGAGCGGGTCACCCGCACCAACGCGGCGATGCGTGGTCAGGACGGTCAGTGGACGGGACAGAACCGCGAGCGCACCTATCTCAAGATCTCCCGGGAGCAGCTGGCCGACATCGTGGCCATCGACTACGCGATCCGGCAGATCTCCGGACGTGTCAACGGGGTCGCGATCGGCAGCCTCACCGGCCCGTTCCAGGCCGACGACGGCCGGCTGGCCGACCGCGCCCTGGACGCGCTGCAGACTGTGGGACACATCCGCCAGGACGCCCAAGGCGCGTTCACCGTCGCCGAAGTGCCGCTACAACTCGGCTACCTGGAACAACTCTGGCGCGTCTACGCCTGTCTCACCGCCGAATGCTACTGGCGCAAGAAGGCCAGCATCCCGTACAACCAGCTCAGCTCGCTGCTGAACCGCCGCGGCATCGGCCAGGGGCCGGAGCAGCGCAGCGCGGGCCGGATCCGGGAGGCGGTCAACTACGCCAAGGCGACCGGCGTGGTGGACACCGTCATGGCCGACCGCAGCCGGCATGTGATCGCGCCGACCTCGATGCTGAGTCGGCCGTTCGAGCTCGCCTACCACGAGCTGTACCGGCTGTTCCATGACCGCCTCGGCACGCCGGTCCCGGAAATGGAGTTCCTGGAGGCGATGGCGAAGGCCGACAACGCCAAGACGGTGCCGCTGTTCGGTTACGACAATCGCGACCGTCATCGGATCGTGCGCGTGATGGCGCAGTCCCGGCTCGTGGCCGTGAACAACAACACCGTGACGGTGCAACGGCATCCGTGGGGCGATGCCGGCGTCAGGCTCCGGCGGTGACCGCGCGCAGACGGACCGGCATGCCTCGACTGTGGTTCATCGCGGCGCTGGCGGTCGTCGCCGTTCTCACGGCGTTCTGGTTCGCGGCAACAGGAACCGACGCCCGCGCCGGTGCGATCAGCAGCGCCCTGGCCGCGCTCGCCTCGACCGTGGCGGCGGTGACGGCCCTGCACCTGTCCCGCGAGGCGCTCAAACGCACCGACGAACAGCTGGCCCGGTCCCGTCGGGAGATGATGCTCAGCCGCTACCCGCTGTTGGTGCCGGCGCACCAGTCGGTCAGCTTTCCCAACTCCAGCGGCGCCATCGCGTCCCATCCCCCCACCGCCGAGCGGTTCCGGCTGACGCCACCGGAAGCTGGTGTCTACGCGTTCGTCGTGGACGCCAATAACCGTTTCGTCGTGCCGGTGGACAACCTCGGAGAGGGTCCGGCACTCCAGGTGACCGGCCGCCTGTGGCGCAGTGACCGAACCTGCGGCGATCTCGTCGGGCCAACGGCCATCGCGGCCGGCCACACCGTCATCATGACCGCCTCGCTGGCGCAGACGCCCTTGGAGCTGCCGACCGCGTTCGCCCCGACCGCGCTCGACGGCCAACTCTGTCACTGGCTGGAGTTGCACTACACCGACGTGTTCGGCAATCCCGTCACCACCGAAGCCTTGTTCGATCCGCGCGGCCTCGGCGCCTGGCGCCACAGCACTTACTCGCACGGATGGAGTGACACCCCAGCGCCTGGCTGGTAGACTACGTCGCAGGGGAGCGGAGGATGGCCCGGCGTAGACAAAGGCGACGCCAGACCCGAACCGACTCAAATACCCGGCCCCAGCCCTTCATGGTTGGGGCTTTCACTTTGTCTGGAGACTTGTCAGCCACGCCGGCCAAGACGCCAGGCGAGATGAGGAAGAAGACGCCGCCGAGCGTGGCGCAACCGCCCAATGTAGACAATCCGGTGCCGTGCTGGCTCGCCTGCAGGACGAACGAGGCCCCGCTGACGCGTAGGTGGTCGGGCTGTGGGGAGCAGCGCGGGGAGCAAATGGGGAGCAGACAGACGCGCTGAACGGCCCTGAACTGCACTCAACGACTCTGAACGGAACCACGCTGACCTACGGAAGTCACGTTTCCGCAGGTCAGCGCATTATCGCGTCCTTGGTTCACACCGAAGAGGTCACTGGTTCGATCCCAGTATCGCCCACCGCAGGTCAGGCCTGTCTGGATCACCCAGGCAGGGCCTTTCCTTTGGCCGGTACAGCAGTGAAGTACAGCAGCTCAGCCGAATCCCTCGCTGAGCTTGTCCAACGCCTCCCGCCCGCTGTCGTCGGACTGTCCTGGTCGACAATGCTGTCACCGGCTGTGAGCTGGGGTTTTAGACGGCTGGTCGATAGTCGTTGAGCAGTCCTGCAAGACGTCGCGTGCGCTTGATCCGGTCCATTGGGGTGGGCAATGGGATCACGTTCGGGTCGTCATCGGGTGCTCGTAGTCCAACGCCGTGGCTTCCGGACGATCCGTTCCAGCATCCGGAGTTCGAGCTCTGGCGGCGACACCGCGCACTACGCGCGGAAGCAGCCACGGACGTGGTCGTTGACCACACCGGTGTTCTGCATGAACGCGTAGACGCTGGTGGGGCCGACGAAGCGGTAGCCCTGCGCTTTGAGCTGCTTGGCGAACGCCTCGGCCTGCGGGGTGGACTTGGGCAGGTCGGCGACGGAGCGGGGCGGGCGCTTGCGGTTGACCTCGTAGGACTTGGCGAGCGCGGCGAGGCTAGGAGAGGCGGACAGCATCGCCCGGGCGTTGTCGACGGTGGCCTGGATCTTGCCGCGGTTGCGGATGATCGAGGCATCCAACACCAGCCGGTCGACGTCCCGCTCGGTCATGGCGGCGACCTCGGCGACGGCGAACCCGTGGAACGCGACGCGGAAGGCGTCCCGCTTGCCGAACACGACCGCCCAGCTCAGCCCGACCTCGAACACGCCGAGGGTGAGCGCCTCGAACAGAGCGGACTCGTCGTAGGTGCGCCGGCCCCAGACGTCGTCGTGGTAGCGGCCGAGCGGGGAATCGCCGTCGCCGACCCAGGGACAGCGCGGCTTCCCGTCATGGCCGACGACAACCGACATACCCCCAGTGTGCGCGGCTGTTCGGGCGCTGTCCCTCATCCGAACATGTGAGGGACCGCCGCGCCGGCCGACGGGAGGCTCGAAGGCACGAGAGAAAGGAGCGTGCTCATGTCCCCCACGCTGGTCCTCGTTCACGGCGCCTTCGCCGACGCGTCGGGCTTCGCGGGAGTGATCCGCGAGCTCGCGGCGGACGGCCACACCGTGGTCGCCCCACCGAATCCGTTGCGGGGCCTCGCCTCCGACGCCGACGCGATCGCGGCGGTGGTCGGCGCGATCGACGGGCCGGTGGTGCTCGCCGGCCACTCGTACGGCGGCGCCGTGATCGGCCAGGCGTCGGCCCGACTGGACAACGTCACGGCACTGGTCTTCCTCGCGGCGTTCGGCCTTGACGCCGGGGAAAGCTGCGCCAGCGTGCAGGGCCCCTACCCGCCGTCGCTGCTGGCCACCACGTCCTACCCGACCGCCTACGACGCCCCCGGCGCCGTGCAGGGTCCCGACCTCTACATCAACCGCGAGCAGTTCCGCGAGACGTTCTGCGCGGACGTCCCGGTCGACGTCGCGGACGTCATGTACGCCACGCAGCGCCCGCTGTCGCTGGCCGCGCTCACGGAGAACGCCACCGAGGCGGGGTGGAAGACCAAGCCGTCCTGGTACCTGGTCTCCGAGCACGACAACGCGATCCCGCCGGACGCGGAGTGGTTCATGGCCAAGCGGATGGGCGCGACGACCGAGTCCATCAACGGCTCGCACACGGCCTTCACCGCGCAGCCGGTGGCGGTCGCCGCCTTCATCCGACGGGCGCTGGCGGGCTGACGGAGCGCCGCCACCGGCCGGGTTGCGTGCCGTAGCGGCGGGTGAAGGCGCGGATGAACGCGGCGTCGGAGGTGTAGCCGACGCCGCGGGCGACCGTGCCGACCGGCTCGGTGGTGGCGCGCAGCAGCTCGGCGGCCCGCTGCAGCCGGACGTCGGCGAGGTAGGTCGCCGGCGGGGTGCCGAGCAGGACTCGGAATCGTTCGGCGAACGTCGAGCGGGACAGCGTCGCGATCCGGGCCAGCTCCGGCACCGACCACGCGTACGCCGGATCGCGGTGCATCGCGGCAATGGCCCGTCCGACCAGTGGATCGGCCGCGGCGGTCAGCCAGCCGGGCGTGCGCCGGGCATCCTCTCGCGCCCAGGCCCGCAGCGAGTGGATGAACAACAGGTCGAGGATTCGGGAGATCATCGCCGCGGCCCCCGGCGAGGGCTCGCTCACCTCCGCGACCAGCAGATGCGTGCTGAGCGGAAGCCACGGGGTGTGCGGCGTGTTCCGCAGGACGATCGCCGGCGGCAGCACGGCCAGCACGGACTCGGCAGCCCGGTCGTCGACGGCGAACGTGCCGGTCAGCCACCGGTCGTGCCGCTCGCCGGGCGGAACCTCGTCGGTGTAGCAGTCGTCCGCGGTCAGTGCCCGTTCGTTGGCCGCCCCGGACCGCAGTGTGTGCGCGTAACCGCGCGCCATCAGCACGAGATCGCCGCTGCCCAACAGAATCGTCTCGCCGTCGACGGTCAGCGTCAGCGCCCCGGCCTCGACGATGTGCAGCTGGCGCATGCCCTCGGCGCAGCCGATCGCGAACGGCGTGAGCGGCGCGTGCCGCCGCACGGTCGTGCCATGCAGCCGGACCCGGGCGAGGATCTCCGACAGGGCGTCAACTTCCCCAGTATTCGGCGGATCAGTCAATTTATCCGGCCTCTCGGGCATGGGATTTGCTCCGGCGTCCGGAGTATCGTGGCGGCGCCCGTCCTGGTCAACCGCCTGTGGAGGTGCCGGTGCCGCCCGGACCGCTTCGCGGTCGCAGCGAGCCGATGGCCCGCGCGCAGTCCGTTCTGCGCGCCGCGCGCCGGCACGGCTGCGGCGGCGTGCTGCTCGTCTCCGGCCCGGCTGGGATCGGCAAGACCGCGCTGCTCACGGAGATCTGCCGGCAGGCAGCGGCCCAGCAACTGCGGGTCGCGGCCGGCAAGTGCGACCCGATCGAGCAGGTGTGGCCGGGCGCGCCGATCCTCGCGCTGCTGCGGGACGGCCGAAACCCGTTGGCCGGGGCCGAAGACTACGCGGAGTGCACCCGCGCGGTCGGCGAACCGTTGCTGCTCGCCGACCGGGTCGCCGCGATCCTCGAGGCGGCGGCGCCGGTGCTGCTCGCCGTCGACGACGTGCACTGGGCCGACCGCACGAGCCGCTTCCTGGTGCGGACGCTGATGTCCCGGCTGATCGGGTTGCCGGTGGTGTGGGTGCTGGCCGCCCGCGCAGATTTCGGGGCGGAGCTGGCCAGGCACGATCTGGTCACCGTCGAGCATCTTCGGCTCGGACCGCTGACCGGCGCGGATCTCGTCCAGTTGGCCACCGACCGTCTCGGCCACGCTCCGGACGAGCGGACCCGCCGCTACCTCGACGCTGTGGGCGGAAATCCCTTCCTGGCAACACAGTTCCTCGCCGCGCCGGACTCGATGCCCGCCGGGTTCACGGCCGCGATCGCGCAGCAGCTCGCCGAGCTGCCCGAGACAGCCCGTGACCTGGTCGCGCTCGTCGCCGTCGCCGGCCGTCCGCTGCCGATGGGCGACGTTGTGGCTCTGGCCGGTGACAAACTCGAACGCGCGATGGCCGACGCCACCGAATCGCGGTTGATCGTCGCAACAGGACAGACTCTGGCCTGCCGCCACGACCTCGTGCGGGAGGCGGTGTACGCCGCACTCGGCGCCGATGTCCGCGCGCTGCACCGGAAATTCGCCGCGCACTACCTCACGGTGGCCGGCGATCCGCTGATCGCAGCCTCGCATGCCCGCCTCGCGGCGAGGTCCGGCGACCTGGACAGCGCGCGGATCCTGATCTCCGCGGCGGAGCGGCTCACCGACGTCACCGCGGGCGAGCTGGCCTCGCTCGCGTTCCGCACCGTGCGCCCGGCCCAGCCGGAATGGCCGGCGCTGAGCCGACGCTGCCTGGCCGTGCTGAGCCGAACCCAGCGCAGCGCCGAGGCGCTGAGCGTCGCCGACCTGCTGCTCGCGCACGCCGACGCGGATCTCGTCGACGAGATCGAGACCGAGGTCGCCCGCGCCCTGTGGTCGGCCGGCCGGCTGCGCGAGCTCATCACCCGGACCGAACGCGCGCTGCACCACACCTCGAACCCCGCCGTCGCCGCGCGGCTGCGCGCCGCCCGCGCCCTCGCCGGCGCACGGCTGGAGCCCAGCGACGTCGCGTCCACCATGGCCGCGGCGGCCGTCGACGAGGCCCGGGCGACCGGCGACCGCGAGGCGCTCACGCTGGCGCTGCACGCCGCGGGCTGGGCCGCGAAGAACGAGGCCCGGCACGAGACCGCCCTGCGGCACTTCCGTGAGCTGCGGTCGCTGACCGGGGCGTCCTGCCTCGCCGACGAAATCACCGAGCTGCAGTTCCTCGACCGGTACGAGCACGCCCACACGCTGCTCGAACAGGCCAGGTCGCAGAGCAGCACGCTCGCCCCCGCCCTGCACGGCGCTCAGCTGTGGCAGCACCTCAACCTCGGCCGTCTCGACGACGCCGATGCCGGCGCCCGGGCGCACGACGAACTCGCGCGGGAACTCGGCAACTCGATGGACATCCTCGCCGCCGCCATCATGCGTGTCTCCGTCGCCCTCATCCGCGGCGAGACGGAGACCGCCGCGGCCTTCCTGTGTCACGTGGAGGACCTGCCCGACGCCGACGACGAGATCCGCCTCCCCGGGTTGGCCGTCATGCGCGGCTGGCTCGCCGCGAGCCGCGGCGACCTGCCGGCCGCGGTCGAGACGCTGGCCCCCATCCTCGCCGGCGCCACCCGGTCGTGCGGGTACGGGCCGCTCTGGCCGTGTTGGATGGGACTCTTCTTCGACGTCGGTTCCCTCGCCGGCGACGAGGACTTCGTACAGCAGACCGTGGACGTCGCCGAGCTCATCGCTGACCGCAATCCCGGCAACACCGCCTTCGAGGGCCTCGCGCTCAACCTCCGCGGCCGCAGCAAGAACGACTTCGGTCTGGTCGAGCGGTCGGCCGAGCTCCTGTCCCTCAGCCCGCGTCCCCTGCTGCGCGGGCTCGGCGCCGACACCTACGGCCGCTCCCTGCTGGCTGCCGGCCGCCGCGCCGAGGGCCTCGCCCAGCTCGACCGCGCGTGGGATGAGTACCACCGCGCCGACGCCCGTCCCTACCGCGCCGCCGTCCAGCGTCTGCTGCGCGAGGCTGGCATCCGCCGCGCCTGCTGGTCGGCCGCCACTCCCAAGCCCGCCACCGGCCCCGCCTCGCTCACCCAGGCCGAACACCGCGTCGCCACACTCATCGCCGCCGGCCACACCAACAAGTCCGCCGCCACCGAGCTCGACGTGTCCGTCAACACGGTCGCCACCCATCTCCGGGCCGCCTTCACCAAACTCGGCGTCCGATCCCGAGTGCAACTCGCCAACGCGCTGCGTCCGACTTGATCCGCCACTGTTGGACCTGAAAGGTACGTCCACAGGTACACGGCGTTCTGCACGGGGACGAACGGATCGTCCGCGCCGGTCAGGATCTGCACCGGCGTGGTGATCCCGGCGAGCTTGTCGGCCAGCAGCGGGAGTTCCGCTACGCCTTGCCGAGCAGGGCCCGGACGTGCTGGACGATCTCCTCGTTGGTGTAGGCGTGGCCGGCGATGCCCCAGCCGCCCGGCACGGCCTCGCCCAGCGCCACCCAGGTGCGTTCGGTCAGCGTCGGGTCGCCAGCCGCGTCGGCGATCAGCGCGGTGATGTCCTGGACCACGCCGAGCTGCTGGTCGCGGTTGAGCGCGCCAGCGTTGGTGGTCACCTGCACCCGGACGCTGCCGCTGGCGCCGGCCGCGGTGGAGAAACCCTCGGCGTCCAGCTCGTGCACGAAGGCGGCGGTGTTGTCCAGGAAGAACGGGATCTCGGGGACCTGCTCCCACCGCATGATGGTGCGGGCGAGGTCCTGCGCCAGCTGGTGGCGGTCCGCGATCAGCCCCTTGGGCGCGTAGATGTCGATCATGGGCATGACGGGATTCCTTTCGCTTCGAGTGGTGCCGAGTCTGCGGCGACCGCGAGCCCCGTTCACTCACACGTTCATGTGATGCGGCCCGGCCTCACGTGTTCGGGTGATGGAGCCGTCCCACCCGCGCTGCTGAGGCCACGCGCGAGACGGCAGTCCATTGTGGACGGCGGCGCGTGTCCGGGTAGGCACCGAGGTCGGACCGGTAGTGCCGGAACCGGCGCTCGACCCGTCGCCCACCGGCCCGGCCGCCTACAGTTGGGCCCGTGTCGAAGGTCGTGCTGCGAGGCCGTTCGGCGGCGATGGCCGCCGCGCTGGGCGTCGCGCGCCGGGTCCGGGCCCAGCGGCACGGCGGCGTGGTCCTCGTCGAGGGCGAACCGGGGATCGGCAAGTCGGCCCTGTTCACGGAGATCGTCACGCAGGCGACGCGTATGGGCTTCGCCTGCGCGGTCGGCAAGGCCGACCAGATCGGGCGGCTCTCTCCTGCCGCGCCGCTGCTGTTGGCGCTGCGCTCCGGCACGGATCCGTTGCTCTCCGCAGCCGAGCTGACCGACCTGGTGCCGCGGACCAACGAGCCGCTGCTGCTGCTCGAGGACCTGACCGCGCTGCTGGAACGGCTGTCCCAGCAGCGGCTGGTCCTGATCGGCATCGACGACACGCAGTGGGCCGATCCCGTCACCCGGTTCGTGCTGCGCGCGCTGCCGGGGCGGCTTGCCGGGTCGTCCATCCTGTGGCTGTTCACCAGCCGGAACGCGGCCGGCGGGCTGGTCGACGACCTCCGGGACACGGACTCCCTGGTGGAATCGATCGAGCTCGGGCCGCTGCCGGTGGACGACATCGCCGCGATGGCGGCGGACCGCCTCGGCCACCAGCCCTCGACCGCCGTCAGCCGGATGCTGGACGGCGTCGGCGGCAACCCGTTCTTCGCCACCCAGATCCTGACCGGCGTGGTCCGCGGCGACGCGGACATCCCCGCGGAGTTCGTGCTCGGTGTGCGGCGGAGGATCCGGGAGCTCGACCCGGCGGCTGCGGACCTGATCACCGTCGCGGCCGTGTTCGGTCAGGCGCTCGCGCCCGAGGACGCCGACGCCCTGCTCCCTGAGCACACCGCTGGCGAGATAACCGCCGCCACCGACGCCGTCGTCCGGGCCTACCTGCTCGACACCGACTGCAACGGTCACCTGGTGTTCCGGCACGACCTCATCCGCCAGGCCGTCTACGCCGACCTCACCGAACGAAGCCGCCGCGCCTTGCACGAACGCTGCGCGCGGCACCTCGCCGAGATCGACAGCGATCCGCTCGCCATCGCCGCCCACGCCCGCGCGGCCATCAAGCCCGGCGACGAGGCCGGCGCCGCGATGCTGGCCGAGGCCGCCAACCGCGCGGCCGGGTCCATGCCCGAGGCCGCCACCGAGCTGATCCTGGCCGCCTTCCACGCTGTACGGCCGAATCAAGGCTCCTGGCTGGCGCTCGGGCAGCGGTGTGTCGAACTGCTGGGCCTGGTCCAGCGCTGCACCGAGGCGCTCGAGGTCGCCGACCTGCTGCTGGCCCACATCGACAACGATGAGTCGGCCGGCCAGGTCGAGATCGCCGTGGCCCGCGCCCTGTGGCTCAGCGGCCGCTGGCTGGCCGCGGTCGACCGCAGCACCAAGGCGCTCGCCCGGCCTCGGCTCTCCCCCGTGTTGCGGGCGCGGTTGGTTGCGTTGCAGGCACTGGCGCTGTCCCGGGTCGAGCCCGCGTCCAGTGCCGTGACGACCGCCGAGCACGCCTTGCGCGAGGCCGACCAAGTCGACGATGACGACGCGCGTGTGCTGGCCTGGCACGCCCTGGCCGAGGTGTCCCGCAATCGCGGCGATCACGTCGAGTCGCTGCGGCACTACCGCGCTCTGCGCGCGATCTCCGGCCCTACCTACATCGGCCAGGAATTCCAAGGGCTGCAATACCTCGACCGCTTCCACGACGCCGAGGTCATGCTGCGGACCGCCCGCCGCGAGCTGGGTCTGGACCGGGGCATGGTGTTCCTGTCCCTGATCTACACGCAGATCTGGTGGGACTACAACGTGGCCCGGTTCGACGAAGCCGAGGCGGGCGCCCGCACGCTGCTGGACCTGGCGCTGGAACGGGGCAGCTACTCGTGCGGCATCGAGGCGGCGTCCCTGTTGAGCCTGGTGTCGCTGCAACGCGGCGATGTCGCCGAGGCCCGGCGGTGGCTGACGGCCGGGTTCGGGCCCGCTGGACCGGAGGACGAGGTTCGGGTCCCGTCGCTGCTGCTCGTCCGCGGCTGGGTCACCGCGGCCGAGGGCAACGCCGACGAGGCGGCGGAACTGTTGGCGCCTCTGGTGTTCGCCGGCCGTGAGGAACGCGATCCGTGGCCGTGGAAGCCCGGCTGGCTGCGGTTGCTCACGTACATCGGTCTGCGGGCGAAGAACCAGAAGTTCACCGACGAGGTGCTCACGCTGGCCGATCTTGGGGCCGAGCGGAATCCCGACGTGGTCAGCTTCGCCGGCACCACGCTCCAGCTCCGCGGGATCGTGCACAGGGACGTGGACCTGTTGACCCGTGGGGCCGAGATCCTGGCACACAGCCCGCGGCCGATGATGCAGGCGTCCGCGTACGAGGATCTCGGCGTGAACCTGCTGCGGCAGGACCGCAAGCGCGAAGGCGCCGAGGTGCTCGACCGCGCCTGGGAGATCTACCGACGCGTCGGTGCCACCGGGCCGCTGCTGGACGTGCAGAACGAGATGCGGCAGGTGGGCCTGCGCCGGGACAAGTGGCTGTCCGCCGAGCCGCGCCCCGAGAAGGGCTGGGCCGCCCTGACTCCATCGGAGCTGAACGTCGCCCGCCTGATCGGTGGCGGCCACACCAACAGGGCCGCCGCCGAGGAGCTCGGCGTCTCGGTGAACACTATCGGCACCCACCTGCGCTCGGTGTTTACCAAGCTCGGGGTCCGGTCCCGGGTCCAGCTCAGCAACCTGATGCACGAGCTGGAGTCCTGACCCTCAGCGCTTGGCGACGGCTTCCCGGGCCCCGTGCCACAGCACCCGCGGGTTGTCCCGGTCCCCGTGCAGTTCGAGCATCGCGGCGACGATCTCCTCGACCGTGTCCCGCTCCTGCACGATGCGGGTGAAGTCACGCAGGTACTGCTGGCTTTTCTCGATGTTGTCCGGGGTGTCGGGCGCGCCGACCCGCTTGTGGCCGGCGACGACCGTGGTGGGGTTCAGCGCCGCGATGGCGTCCAGGCTGGCGATCCACGCCTCGCGGGTGACGGCATCGGTTTCGGCCGTCATCATGTGGACCTGGTTGTAGCAGATGTCGCCGGCTGCGACCGCGCCGATCGACGGGGCGTGCACGATCGCGGAGTGGTCGGTGTCGCCTTGGCCGATCTCGGCAATCCGCAGCTCGTGGCCGTCGAGATCGACCGTGTTGCCGTCCAGCAGCTCCGGCAGCACCGGGGTGTCCGGGATCTCGCCGGGGAAGCAGGTGTGCCAGTACTTCTGGAGGCCCTCGTCGGTCGCCTCGAAGCGGGCCCGGTCCAGCACCTTCGCGGTGGCCAGGCCGCGCGCGTCCGGGAACCGCGCCAGCAGCCGGGCCAGGCCGATCCAGTGGTCGGAGTGGCCGTGGGTGATCAGGATGGCGGAGATGTGCCGGCCGTGCCCCTCGGCCCAGTCGGCCAGCGCGTCCACCTGGTCGTACGTGACGAGCGTGTCGACCAGCACGGCGTTGCGCGGGCCGGCGATCAGCGTGCTGCTCATCGGCGACCACATCGGCTGGTCGCCCGGGTCCTGGCCGGCGGGGCCGCCGAACGGCCGCATCGGCGCGACGTGCACATCGATGGTCAATCCGGTTTTCGTGCTCCCTGTTTCTGTGGTCACAATGGAGAAGTCTTGGTCGCCACGGGCGTCCCTGTCCCTCACGTGTTCGGGTGAGGGCGTGATTGCACCGGGATGCCAGCTTCGCGGCCGGGCGTGCGCCCGCCCACCCGGCCAGCAAGCCTGAGGCTTGATTGCGCAGGAATGCCCGCCACGTCGTGTCCACGCCTCGTGGTGGCGGGCCTGTTCGGTCACAGGTCAGGATCCGACGGACTGTCCCGGCGCCAACCTGATGACCAAGTCGAGCCAGTTCCCCTGGATCCGCCGGCGCCCGGAGAACTCGTCGCTGAGCTCCGGACGCTGGTGGCGGCCGATGGCGATCATCGTGGACGCCCGGTCGCGGAAGTTCGCCACCGAGACCGCGGATTCGTCCTGCGCGCTGCTGGCGACCAGGTTCTCGAACCACGCCTTGCGGTTCAGGCGCTCGTCATCGGACTCGGTGATCCGCCGCTTCAGCCAGAACTCGGAGTCCGGCTCGGTGAAGGAGGCGAACGTGTAGAACGACGCCAGGAACTCGTGGTACTGCTCGTAGGCCTCGCGATAGGTGCGGTTGTACCACTGGTGGACGGAGTCGCGCTCCTCCTCGTTCCCGGCGATCCGGTCGATCGCCGCCGCCGCGCAGACCGCCGACTGAGAGGCGAGGTGCACGCCCTGGGAGAACAGCGGGTCGGTGAAGCAGGCGGCGTCGCCGCAGAGGAAGTACCCGGTCGGCGGAGAACACCGAGGCGTCGTAGGACCAGTCGTGCACGATCCGGACCTCGTCCACCTGCTCCGCGCCGCTCAGGAGGCCGGTGGCCTGGGTGCACTTGGCGAGGGTGGTCCGGTAGAACTCGTCGGCGCCCGACTCGCGCACGGCGGCGGACTTGGAGCGGTCCACGACCAGGCCGACGCTGTAGAGATCGTCTTTCAACGGAATCATCCAGACCCAGCCGTCCTCGAAGGTGATCGAGTACGTGGTGCCCTTAAGGTCGCCCTCGAAGGGGTCCTTCATCTTGAAGAAGGCCGGCCGGGTCGTCGAGTCACCGCGCCCGAGGACCTGCCCGACACAGTGCTGGCTACCGACCTCCCGCCGTGGGCGACGTACTGACCTCGAGCGGCAACGTCTGGCCCAACGCCGAGAAGTTCCTGGTCACCGGCGCGTCCATGCGCGCGGTGGAGCGGAGCATGGCGCAGATCATCCACACCTACACGCTCACCACGACGGCGGGAGACCAGTGATGGCGCGAAAGAAGCTGGGCACACACATCGGTGTAGTCGTCGACGACTACCGGTTGGACCCGGCCGATCCCGGACTCCGCGACTTCGTCATGGAGTTGCTGCTGCAGCACAAGGCGGTGTTCTTCAAGAGCCAGCACCTCGATCGGCACACCTTCGCGAAGGTGGCGCGGCAGATCGGCAAGACCGAGGTCCACCCCTTCCGCACCGAGGACGAGCCCGCGGTGGTGGGCATCTCGCCGTTCCAGCCCTACCGCGAATACCCCGAGATCACCGGCATCCACCACGACGCGAAGGTCACCGGCAACCTCAACTCCTGGCACAGCGACCTCAACTGGCGGGCGGTGCCGACCTTCGCGTCGATCCTGAGGGCCGTTCAGATCCCGCCTCGGGGCGGCGACACCTGCTGGGCGAACATGGGCAACGCCTACGACTCGCTCAGCGACTCGGTGCGCACGGAACTTGAGGAACTCCGGGTCGTCCATGACTGGGCGCAGATCTACCGCTCCGCCTTCGCCGATCATCCGGACGTGCTGCGCCAGCTGCGGGAGAAGTACCCGGCGCAGTCGCACCCGCTCGTGCTCACCCACCCGTTCACCGAGGAGAAGATACTCTTCTCCAACAAGGTCTCCGGTGTCCGCATCGAGGGCGTGAGCGCCGAGGAGAGCCGCCGGATCCTCGACATGGTCCATCTCCTGGCCTGGCGACCGGAGTTCCAGTGCCGGTTCCAGTGGGAGGAAGGCGACGTGGCAATCTGGGACAACCTGGCGGCGCAGCACTACGCGGTCTCCGACTACTGGCCGCATGACCGCAAGATGGAACGAATCACCCTGGAAGGCGTGCCGATCAAGTGACCACTCAGATCATCGTGCTCAACGGCGGATCCAGCTCCGGCAAGACCGGTATCACCCGCTGCCTGAAGGCCATCCTGCCCCAGGTGTGGCTCAGCCTCGGCGTGGACAACCTCATCGAGGCGTTGCCGGCGGCCCTGATGCAGTCCGACGCCGGGGTGGAGCTGGGACAGAACGGCGAGGTTTCGGTGGGCGATGCCTTCCGCCAGGCGGAGGCCGCCTGGACGGCGGGGATCGCCGCGATGGCGCGGGCAGGGGCACGGGTCATCATCGACGACGTCTTCCTCGGCGGCGCCACGTCGCAGGAGCGCCTGCGCGGACACCTTGAGGGCCTGCAGGTGCTCTGGGTCGGCGTGCGCTGCGCCCCGGAGATCGCCGCCGGCCGCGAGATGGCGCGCGGCGACCGAGTGAGCGGGATGGCGGTCTCACAGGCCGAGATCGTGCACAAGGACGTCGTCTACGACGTCGAGGTCGACACCGGCGACACCGAGTCCGTCGAGTGCGCCCGCATCATCGCCGCGCACGTGGTCTGACCGGCTGTCCACGTGCCTGGACGTCCCTCCCCTAAACGGTAGTTGTCGGGTCGAATTGAGATGATTTGTGCCTACGAGGCTGGTACCGCGGACGACGTTGGTCATAGGCCGGAGCCGGGAGGTCTCCGCTTTGATCCACCACAGCCTCCAGGTGTGCGCGGTCCTCGCTGCTGTCCGGACGGGAGCGGCGTACTAGTGCACGACGATGGGCTGCTCGGCATCGGTGAAACCGGCCGGCACGCCGGGACGCAGCATCACCAGCGCGATCACCGCGCCGACGGCGAAGATGCCCGCACCCCAGGCGAAAGCCGTGATGTAGCTGTGGATCTGGGCCTGCCCCGACAACGCGGCGGTGGGAACCCGGCCGGCCAGCCAACCCGCGGCGGCCGCGGCGGCGACCGTGTTCAGCAACGCGGTCCCGATCGAGCCGCCGACCTGCTGCACGGTGTTGACCATCGCCGACGCGGCGCCGGCGTCGTCCTCCTCGACCCCCAGCGTGGCGAGGTTGGGCGTGGCCGAGAAGATCAACCCCAGCGCCACCCCGAACACCGCGAAGGTGGGGAACAGGTCCAGGAAGTAGTTGCCCTGCACGCCGATCCGCATCAGCCACAACAGTGACGCCGCACCCAGGGCCATCCCCAGCGGCACCAGGATCTTCGGGCCGACCCGGCGGCTGATCGGCGGCCCGATCACCGAGGTCATCAGCACCAGCGTGCCCGGCAGCGGCAGGAACGCCACCCCGGTCTCGACCGCGCTGTAGCCCAGGTTCACCTGCATGTAGTACGTGACGAACAGGAAGATCCCGAACATGCCGGAAATGGCCAGCGACATGGTCAGCAACGCGCCGGCCCGGTCCCGGTCGAGCAGCAACCGCAACGGCAGCAACGGGTCCGAGCCGTGCCGCTGCAACAGCACGAACACCGTCAGCAGCACCACGGCCGCGATCAGGCAGCCGACGGTCGTGGTGGAACCCCAGCCCTCGGCCTGCGCGTCGGACACGCCGTAGACCAGTGCGACCAGCCCCGCCGACACGGTCACCGTGCCCGGCACGTCCAACTTCGGCCGGTGCTCGGGATTGTGCGGTGGCAACAACCGGAACGTGCCCAGCAGCGCGGGGACCGCGAACAGGATGTTGACGTACATGGTCCAGCGCCAGGACAGGTACTCGGTCAGCACCCCGCCCAGCAGCAGCCCGACCGAGGCGCCGCCGCTGGCGATCGCCCCGAACACGCCGAACGCCCGGCTCCGCTCGGTGCCCTGGGTGAACGTCGTGGTCAACAACGCCAGGATCGCCGGCGCCAGCAGCGCGGCGAACCCGCCCTGAACCGCGCGAGCCGCCACCAGCATGGTGAAATCGGTAGACGCACCGCCGACCGCGGAGGCGGCGGCGAAGCCGGCCAGTCCGATCGCGAGCGTGGTGCGCTGACCGATCAGGTCTGCCAGCCGGCCGGCCAGCAACAGCAGGCTGCCGAACGTGAGCGTGTACGCGGTGATGATCCACTGCCGGTTGCCGTCGTCGAAGTGCAGCGCGCGCTGCGCCGACGGCAGCGCGATGTTCACCACGGTGCCGTCCAGCACGATCATCAGCTGGGTGACGCAGAGCAGTGCGAACACCCACCAGCGTCGTGCGCGTGACGCCCCGGCGACCCCGGCGGCAGGGGTCGCGGCATGTGTGTCGGTCACTCTGTCTCCATCGTTGCTGATCAAGCGCCGGTCTTGCCGATCACGGGTGACGTGGTGGTTGATGGCGTGCCCGGTCGGAGGGCCGGCGGGCGCTGCTCACGCGTCTGCCGGCCTCCGCGCCGGCTCACCAGGTCACGGGCAGCGCGTGGAAACCGGGGACGATCATCTCCTCCCGGAACGGCAGGTCCTCGATGGGCTCGGCCAGGCGAATGTCCGGGAACCGGGCGAACAGGCTCACCAACATGATCTCCAGCTCGAGGCGGGCCAGGTTCTGGCCGAGGCACTGGTGGGGGCCGTAGCCGAACACGAGGTGCGGCACCCGACCACGGTCGAGGTCGAGCTGCTCGGCGTGCGGGCACAGCGCCGGATCCACGTTCGCGGCAGTCATGCCCACCACGACCCATTCGCCCGCGCGGATCAGCTGCCCGCCGATCTCCACGTCCTCCAGCGCCCGACGGCTGAGGCCACCCGCGCCGGACAGGCCGATGAGGTAGCGCATGATCTCGTCCACGGACTGCGCGGACTTCTCCGGGTGCTGGGTGAACTTCGCCAACTGCTCGGGCTGCCGCAGCAGATGCGCGATCGCCAACCCGGAGAAGTTCGCCGTGGTCTCGTGCCCGGCGACCAGCAGCAGGATGCAGATCGTGGTCAGCTCCTCGTGGCTGAGGTCGGGCTGCTCGTGCAGCATGTGGCTGATCAGGTCCTCCTGCGGATCACTGGTCCTGGCGTCGAACACCACCGCGAGAATCTCGGCGAGCCGGCCCCAGGACGCGAACATCTCCTCGGCCGTCGCGGTCAGCCCCAGCAACGTGTTCGCCGCGTCCTGGAACGCGGTCCGCTGCTCGTAGGGCACGCCGAGCAGCTCCGCGATCACCATCGACGGCACCGGCAGCGTGAACGCGGGCACCAGGTCCACCGGACCGGACCGGCGGGCCACCTCGTCCAGGTGCTCGTCGACGATCTGCTGGATGCGCGGCCGCAGCGCGTTGATCCGCTTGACCATGAACTCCTTGGTCAGCATGCGCCGGAAGCGCTGGTGGTCGTCGCCGTCGGCGGTGATGAAGTTGCCGGGCATATTCGTGACCGTGGTCGAGTCCGTCTCCGGGTCGGTGGCCCGCAGCGGCCCGGGCGGCGTGTCCTCCTTGCGGTTGCTGAACCGAGGGTCGTTCAACAGCGCACGGAAGTGCTCGTAACCGGAGAGGAACCACGCTTCGACCCCGTTGGGGAAGCGGACCTTGCGCACCGGCTCCTCACGCAGCAGGCGAATCATCTCGGGCATCGGCTCCAGCAGGAGGCCGCGTCCGCCGGGCAGGTCGATGGATTCGTGCACGGGACAGGTCATGGGAACTCCTTTGGTCATCAGGGAATGTGTGTCACTCGGCGACCCGGGTGCGGTACTGGCGCAGGGCACGCGGGCTGTTCCACCCGATCGCGCCCACCACTCGGCCGTCGATGTAGTAGAGGGCGACGAACTTGTGTTCCCGTGGATCTCCGTCGACGACCTTGACCTCGGCGCCGACCGGGCACCAGCCGTAGGTCTGGATCTTGGCGTCGTACTGGTCGGTCCAGCCGAACGGGATCGGCGAGTAGGCGGCCGCGTCCGTCGGACCGGCAAGGAGGTTCTTGGCCGCGGTGCTGGCCTGTTCGGTGGCGTTGGTGCGGGTTTCCAGACGGCCCCGCCCACGGGTGACCGGATGCGGCCAGTTGGCGACGTCTCCGGCCACGTACACCCCGGGCACGGCACGGCAGGCGCCGTCGCACAACACCCCGTCGCCCACCGGGATCCCGGAGCCGGCCAGCCAGTCCACCGCCGGCACCGAGCCGATCGCCACCACGACCGCGTCGGCGGGCAGCCGGGTTCCGTCGTCGAGGATCACCGCGGCTACCCGGTCACGGCCGAGGAAACCGACCACACCGCGGCCCATGTGCAGGCTCACACCGTGATCGCGGTGCATGTCGGCCACCAGCCCGCCCGCCCAGGTCCCGACCTGCCTGGCCAGCGGGGCGCCTTCGACGCCGACCAGGCTGACGTCCAGTCCGAGGCCACGCGCGGTGGCGGCGACCTCGCAGCCGAGGAAGCCGGCGCCGATCACCACCACCCGGGGCCTGGCCAGCAGCTGAGCGCGCAGCGTCAGGGCGTCGTCCAGGGTGCGCAACACATGTACGCCGGGCAGGTCGTGGCCGAAAGGCAGCCGCCGCGGACGTAGCCCGGTGGCGATGATCAGGCCGTCGTAGCGCAGTCGGTCCCCGCCGGCCAGGCTGATGGTGCGGGCCGCCGCGTTCAGACCGGTCGCCCGGCGGCCAAGTTCGAGGTCTAGCCGCAGCCGCTGGAAGTCGCTCTCCGTGCGCAGGGTGGTCCGCTCGGGCTCCCATTCGCCGGCAAGGACCTTTTTGGACAGTGGCGGCCGGTCGTAGGGCGGGTGCAGCTCATCGCCGAGCACGGTCACCGTGCCGGAAAACCCTTGGCGCCGAAAGGTTTCGGCTGCGGTCAGTCCCGCGGCCGATGCCCCCACCACGACGATGTGCTCCATGCGCCGCTACTTCCCCACCGTGATGGCCAACGCCGGGCAACGGCCGGCGGCGTCCTCCACCTGAGGCAGCAGCTCATCCCCCGGGGACTCGTCCAGCAGCACGGCGATGCCGTCGTCGTCACGCTGGTCGAACACCTCCGGCGCGGCCAGCACACACTGACCAGCGCCGACACACTTGACCTCGTCAATGCTGATATTCAAGGGAGTTGTCCTTTGGTTCGATGGTCGCAACGGTGCGTGCCGACGGCTCGGCGCCGGACAGGCCGACTCGGCGGCGCTCATCCAGAGAATCGGACCGGGCTGACCTTTCCCGGCCAGGAACCTGACGATTGCCTGACGGCGGCCGGGCCGTGCGCCGACACTGCCTCACGTCCCCAAATTCGGTAGTGACTACCACTATGTGGTCACTACCGATCAGGTGTCAAATCCAGTCAGGTGTGAGCCCCGCTACGCTCTGGGCATGGGACTACGCGAACTCAAAGCCGCCGGCACGCGGGAACATGTCATCGGCGTGGCGCTCGATCTGTTCGTCGCGCAGGGCTACGACGAGACGACCATGGAGCAGATCGCCGAGCGAGCCGAGATCGGCTGCAGCACGCTGTACCGCTACTTCCCCACCAAAGATCTGCTCATCCTGGACCTGTTCACACGGTCGATGAACCTCGGGGCGCGGCTGCGCGCGGGTCCGGTCGAGGAACCGTTGACTATCGCCTCGGGGCCGTGATGCACGGCGCACTGGAAGACTACGACGTCCACGACGACCGCAGAATGGCCTTACGACGCATCGTGGATGACGCGCCGGTCCCCGTGCGCGACCCCTGGATCTGGGCACAAGCCCAGAGCGACCTGCAAAGCGCGATCGCCGAGCGGATGAACCGCGACGTCGGCGAGTTGCCGGTCACCATGACGGCGCGCGTCACCTTCGTCGTGCACCCGATCGCGTGGGAGACCTGGACGGCGAGCGACCGCCGCGCGTCGCCGTCCACAACCGCTGACGACGTGCTCCGCACCCTCGGCGCCCTTGAGCTCATGCTTCCGGTCGCGAGCCGCTCCTGATGGTCACTGTCACTTTCGCGGCGCGGTCCTTCGAGGCTTCCGGCGGGATGCCGTGGGGCCGGGATCGGCTGGAGCCGGGACCGTCAACTCGAGGGCGTTGATGGCCCGCAGCACCTCATCGGCCCTCGCCGAGCGCGACTCGGCATGGTCGTCGCTTTCCCACCACGTTTCCGTGATGATCTCGTATACGGCGAACGCGATGTGCGCGGTCATGACCACTTGAAGATCGTCAACGGCGCGGTGCACGCGCTCGGCGATCGCGGATTTGAGCGCACTCTGCGATTGCGCCGCAAGATCCCAGAGGCGGGCCCGCGGCACCGGCGAGCTGTCGACGATCTTCCGTATCGCCGCGAGGCGCACGTCATTCTCACCCTCGAACGTCTCGCACAACGTGTGGATCGCGGCGCCGAGCGCGACGTTCAGCGGCTCTTCGGCCGGACGCGCACGCAGCAGCGACCCCAGGTCCATCAACCGGCCGAACCGGTCCAGGATCGTCAGATCCTTGCTGGGGAAGTAGCGGTACAGCGTCGTGGTGCCGATCTCGGCACGCTCGGCGATCTGCTCCATGGTCGTCTCGTCGTAGCCCTGGTCGATGAACAGATCGAGCGCCACCTCGGCGATCTGCCGCCGCGTGCGGGCCGCTTTGATCTCACGCAATCCCATGCTCGGAGCTTACCGGACCAACTACCGATCGACATCCATACCTGATCGGCATTGACATCTGTTCGGGCACGATTACATAGTGGATGTCACTACCGTTTGGATGACTCGCACAAAGGAGTGCCGACGTCTCCTCCCACCCAGCCGACCGCGGACGGCCAGGCCTGACAAGGCCCGAGGCCGGTCGGCATCGCCGACCGGCCTCACGGTGGCAGGGCCGTTCGGCTCTTGACGATGATCAAGCAGCCGATGGGTTCCGGGCATTGCACCTAGCTTGGGTTCAACCTGTTCGGCGGGGTCTGGGGTTGATGGACGGGTTCTTCCTTCCTCGACTGCGGTTTCGTGTGTTCGGCCGCTCATGGAGCCGAGGTTCCGCAAAGCCCTGCTCCGGCTCGGCTACGTGCTGCCGTCCTGGACTCGAACGACGGACTCGACACAACCTGTCCCATCAACGGAAAGCAGGCGCCATTGATGAATTTCGAGGGCCTCGACCAGCTTCGGCGCAATGACGCGGCGTGGCGGCTGTTGCGGGCCGACAACGCGCCGCTCGTGCTCGGGTTTCTCGGCAAGGTGTTCGTCGACGACAACGTCCGGTCGAGCTCGGCCACCGAGCCGATCGGCCGGCTGGACGACGAGCTGCACGCCCTCGACGAGCGGCTCGGCGACGGCACGTTCCCCCAGGACAGCGAAGGCCTACCAGGAAGGGGTGGGGGTCAACGGGTGACTGGGCATGACCCGGTCCCTTCGGCGCCATCTCGGCCGCGCCTCGTCACTGCTGGTGTCGAGGCGCGCGGGGAGTATAGAATGTCGTCTAAGTGATGACACTTAGTGGGTCGTCGAAGGGATGACAATGGGTGACGAGTACGCGAACGCCCACGCGCGGCTGAGCGGCCTGCCACCTGCGACGGCGACTGCGACGGCGAAGGCGCTGGCATTGGTCAACGCGGTGGTGACTGACACGACTGCGGCGCCGGAGGATCTTCTGGCGGCACTGACGGTGCTGCGGCACCTGCGCGAGGAGATCGCGGGCTGGGAGCCGCAGCTGATCACGGCGGCCCGGGACCAGGGGGTGAGCTGGGCCAGTCTGGCTCCGGCGCTCGGGGTGACCAGCCGGCAGGCGGCGGAACGCCGATACCTGCGCCTGCGGCCTTCGGCCACGGGCGAGCACAGGGGCGAGGACCGGGTCCGCGCGGAACGCACCCGCCGCGCCGGCGACCGCGCGGTGGCCGAGTGGGCCCGGCGCAACTCCAGCGTCCTGCGCCAACTCGCCGGCCAGGTCAGCGCGGTGCAGGGCCTGTCCGGCACCGGGCAGCGGCGGGTGGACGCGGTGGGGCGGGCCCTGGGCCAGGACGATCCGGCCGCATTGTTGTCCCCGCTGGCCGACAGCCATCGCCACCTGCTGGACTCGCACAGCGGCCTGGCCGAGCGGATCGCCTCGGTCACCGGCCAGAGCGACCAGGTCCGCCAAGCCACCCGCGACCACCGGGGCCGCACCCAAGAGGTGTGACGAGCACCCAGCTAGGTCCGAACCCTGTACGACACAACACCGCCCGCTGGAGCGACCGGAAGGCCATCAAACGGTTTCACGCCAACGAGATCGCCTCGTCGGGGACTCAAGGCGAGGCGGACCGGCGTCTCTCGTCAGCCCGCCCGTCCAGGGTCGGGCCTGCCGGTGGTAGGGCCGCCGCGCCGTGGTGCATCGTGTTCGGCCATCGGCTAGCGCCGAGCCCAGTCGGCCAGCCGGCGGGCGAGGGGGGCGCCCACCGCGGAGCGGGGGCGCGCAGCTGTGTCGGAGTGCCGGTTGGCCAGGACGGCGCGGACGAACGCGGCGACGGTGTGCGGCGGCGGCAGCACGTCGCCGCCCAGGGACGCGGTGATCAGCAGGTCCTCGCCGCAGCCGGCTTCGACTGCCACCGCCCAGCCACGCTCGGGCGCCCAGACCAAAGCCGCGTCCCGGTCAGGGTGGTTGGCCAGCCTGCGGTCCAGCGCGATGTAGGCGCTGGGCGCATCGGCCCACTCGGACCAGGCCGCTTCCGGTCCGACGCCCACGGCGTCGGCGGTCTGGGCGGTGTAGCGGCGTAAGCCGCGTTCGGCCCGCTCGTGCAGGACCTCGTCATCTACCGAGCCATCCTCGTGTTCGGTGATAGACATCGGGATTCCCGCGCGGTGGGGCCGTGGGGTGGCCAGAGTCGTGGTCACTCGTGTCCTCGGTGGGCTGGGCCGTGGTAGCGGACGGGACCCACGCGCAGCAGCGGCATACGGCTCGATGCAGCGAGCGGTGGGCTGATGCTCGTGGTCGACGGGCGTTTCTGGTCGTAGTCTGCGCGCCGGTCCGGGTCGCGCAGCACCGCGTAGGCGGCGATCAGCTCGCTGAGCCCCTCCGCGGCGGCGTCCTGGTCGGTGTCGGGCCGGGCGTCGGGATGCCGGCTGCGGATCCGGGTGCGGTAGGCGTGCGCGATCTCGGCCGACGACGCGGTGCTGGCCACACCCAGGACGGTGTAGTAGTCGGGCAGGTCGTGGGTCATGTCGCGTTCTTCCGATCGGACGGCTGGGTGGTCCCGGCGGCTTGTCGGGACCACCCAGCGGACGAGGCTGCCAGTGCGGCTCGCCGTGTCACATTGCCGTGTTGGCGTTGGCGGGCTTGGAGGTTGGGGCCCGCGGTGTCCTGATCACAGTGGCGAACGGCCTGGCAGCACGTCCCGCGTCACCCGACAAAGTCAGACGATCACCCTCCTTCCCCTAGGTTTTCGCTCGGTCAGCGGCCCTGAGGCGGCGACCGCGCCGGGCGCCAGGCGAGCCTGCGCCGGTTATGGACCGACCCCGCCGATGTCGCCACCGAGGACGGTCGGCATGGCCGTGGCTGGAAGGGCCGCCTCGGCGGCGTTGGTCGTGGCGGCCGGGGCCGGTCCCAGTTCGCCGCCACGATCGCGTCGAACTCGGCGCGCAGCAGGTCCTCATCCGCGCACAGCAGGGCGAGGAACTCCTCCTGCGGGCCCGTCCGCGCAGCCGACACCATGGCGATCACCCCGCCGGGTCAGGCCTTGATCTCCTTGCGGGCGCCGTGCCCGCCGGTGATCTCGATCTTGCGGGGCTTGGCCTGCTCGGCGACCGGGATGCGCAGCGTCAGCACGCCCGTGTCGTAGTCGGCCTTGATCCGGCCGGTGTCCAGGGTGTCGCCGAGGAACAGCTGCCGGGAGAACACGCCAAGGGGACGCTCGGACACCTGCATCTCCACCGACTCGTCGGTGACGGTGGGCCGGCGCTCGGCCTTGACGGTCAGCACGTTGCGCTCGATGTTCAACTCGATCGCGTCGGGGTCGATGCCCGGCAGGTCGAAGGCGACGACGAACTCGTCCCCGGCGCGGTAGGCGTCCATCGGCATCGCGGTCGGGCGCGACCAGGTTCCGGCGACGTTGTTGAACACCTGCTGGGTCAACCGGTCGAACTCCCGGAACGGGTCGGTGCGCATCAACATGTCGGTTCCCTCCTCGTATCGACTCTGGGGTCAACGCGCACCACAGGTATAGCATGTCGTCCAAACGATGACAACCCCCATGTCACCGAAAGGACGACGTTCGACCTAGACCTCGGCCACCACCTGGGAAAACGCCTCGGCCAGCGCCGTCGCGGGGTGGTCGAGGCGCTGCCGCCAGCGGGCCAGCACGTGGCCGTCGGGACGGATGAGCACGGCCCCGCCCTCGTCGAGCTCGTAGGACTCCCGCCAGCCCTCGCCGACCAGATCCCCGATGCCGCCGTCGGCCGCACGGATTCCCCACACGGCCACGGAGTGCTTCTGGGCGGCCGGCCGCCACTCGGCCGGGTCACCGGCCACGAGGAGCGACCAGTGGCCGGTCACCAGGTCGATCGTGGAGATGCTCGTGCCTTCGGCCCCGCGCAGCCGGAAGTGCGGCGCGCGGGCGCCCGGGCGGGCGGTCGGCCGGTACTCGCTGATCGTCGACACCGGCACCGGGGATCCGTCGTCGACCACGGCGGCGCTCTGGTAGAGATGGCCGAACTGCTGGCCCAGGGAATGGAACTCCTCCCGCAGCCCGGCCACGACGCGGGCGATCTCGCCGCGCAGCTCGGCCCCCTCGGGCGCGGCCAGCAGGGCAAGGGTGTCGGGCCGGTTGATGAAGGCATTGGCCTCGATCTGCCGCTCGGCGTTGGCGGTGCACTGGGCGGCGTTGAACTCGGCCACCGGCCGGCGCTCCGCGTCGTAGGTGTCGAGTAACGTGTCCGCCGCCCGGCCGCGCAGCGCGAGTTCGAGCTTCCAGGCCAGGTTGTGGCTGTCCTGGATGCCGCTGTTCATGCCGTAGCCGCCGGTCGGCGGGAACCGGTGCGCGGCGTCGCCGACCAGGAACAGCGGCCCGGACCGGAACGTCTCGGCCACGCCCATGTCCATCGTCCACACCGACCGGGCGTTCTGCTCGATCTCCAGCGCCGGATCGCCGACGGCCGCCCGGACCAGGGCCAGGCAACGGTCCTCGGGATAGTCCGCCACGGTCTCGCCGTCGGCCATGGTGGTGGAGTAGACCCAGCGCCGGCGCGGATCGAGGGTGATCAGGATGCCCTGGGTGGTGGGGTTGTGGACGAACCACAGCATGTGCGCGCGGCCCCGCGTGTAGGCCGTCAGATCGGCGTGGAAGTAGACATTGATCCGCCGCCCCAACGGAATCGAGCTCTCCATGGCCACGCCGGCCAAGCGCCGCAGCGAGCTCGACGCGCCGTCGGCGGCGACGACGAACCGGGCCCGCACCGGGCCTTCGCCGCGCACGTCGACCTCGGCGAGATTGTCGGCGGTGACTTGGTAGCCCACCACCTCGCGGCCGTATTCGACCTTCACGCCGGCGGCTTCGGCGGCGTCGCGCAGCGCCTGCTCGACGAGATCCTGCGCGCAGCTGCTCAGGGTCTCGGGCGAGTACCGCTCGGCGGTCTCGGCGTCGATGTAGGGGATCACGGCGAAGTCGTCGGCGGCGACCTCGGTGACCCAGCCGAACGACTGCGAGAGCTCAAGGGGCAGGCCGCTGCGGCGCACCTCGGCGGCGACGCCCCACGAGCGGAACAACTCCATGGTCCGCCCGTTGACGACGTGCGCGCGGGGCGTGGAAACGGGACCCTGCCGTCGTTCCAGCAGCCGGACGCCGACGCCCGCGCGGGCCAGCTGGAGCGCGGTGGCCAGGCCGACGGGACCGGCCCCGACGACCAGGACCTCGGTTGGTTCAGACAACGTGTTCCTCCTGAAGAGCCCGGCCGAACTCAGGTGACCTTCTCGCCCTTGTCGTTGTAGTTGCGGCGCCAGCCCAGCCGTTCGAGGTCGGGCATGTCCGCCCCCATGTCCCTGGTCATCCGGACGATCTCGGCCGGCTCCGGCATGGGCTTGACCTCGATCGTCGGCGGCAGCGTCAGCGCCTGCGCCGGGACGCCGATCATCTCGAACAGGGCGGGCGCGTCGTTGACGTACGGAAACTGCTTGGCCGCGGTGACGGTGAACCCGAACATCCGCGTGACCGGGGACGTCGACACGAACCAGTGGATCCGGCCGGCGGGCATGAACACCAACTGGTCCTTGGTCGCCTTGAGCGGCTCGCCCTCCACGTAGGCGGTGATGCTGCCGTCGCGGAGGAAGAACACCTCGTGCTCGTAGTGGTGCACGTGCGGCGGCGGCCCGACGTGCTCGGGAATGACGCCCTCCCAGAAACAGCAGGTCTGCCCGACCTCGGCGCCCCGCGCGTACACGGTGGCCATCTGCCCCTCGTACCAGATCGACCGCTCGACGGTCGGCCCCTGCACGAACGGCTCGAGCGGCTCGTAGTCGATCCCCCGCTTCTTGCGCAGCGCGGCCGATTCGGCTTTCCAGTCCACGGTTTTCCTCCGTCAGTCGGCGGGATGAAGAATGGCGGCCATCGCGGCCTCGAGCCGGGCGGTGGCGTCGGTCGCGTCGGCGGACCGCATGGCGACGTGCCCGTCCGGCCGCACCAGCACGGCGCCGTCCGGCTGGATCCCGTACAGGGCCTCGAAATCGTCGGACTCGGCGACAAGATCGTCGCCGATCACCACCGCGGGCACGTCGATCGCCGCCGCGGCGGCCTGCCACGACTGTCCTTTGTGGCCGGCCAGCACCACAAAACCGTTGCCCGACAGGTCGATGGTCGACCGGCGGACCCCGTCGCCGTCGCGCAGCCACAGGTGCGGGGCCCGGGCGCCGGGGTGGCCGGTCGGCCGGTAGACGCTGATCGTGGAGAGTTCGGGCGGTGTCGCGTCGTCGATGACGGCCGCCGACCGGTACAGGAACCCGAACTGCTGCCCGTCCGACCAGAACTGCTCGCGCTGGGCCGGAATCCCGGCGGTGATCGCCTGCCGGACGGCCTCGCCCCCGGCGGTCTCGATGGTGGCGATCGCGGCGTCGTCGGCCAGCCAGCCCGTCTCCGCGAGCCGGTCGGTGTTGAGCACCACCTGCTCGCGATTGGCCACCGCGACCGGCCTGCGTTCCCGCTCATACGTGTCGAGCAAGCTCTCCGACGCCCGACCGGACAGCACCAACGCCAGCTTCCACACGAGGTTGTGCACATCCTGGATGCCGCTGTTCATGCCGAACCCGCCATGGGGCGGAAACCGGTGCACGGCGTCCCCGGCCAGAAACACCCTTCCCACGCGCCAGGTGTCGGCCACCGCGTCCTCGTGCTTCCACCGCATGACGCTGAGCAGCTCCGGCTCCAGCGTCGGCAGGCCGGTGGCGTTGCGGATCATCTGCACGCACCGGCGGTTGTCGTAGGCGTCGTCGGCCAGCGCCGGATCCCTTTCCATGTTGAGGATCCAGCGGTCCTCGCGGCCGGTGGTGAGCAGGCAGCCGACCAGGTCGGCGTTGAGGATCCAGGTCAGCAGGTGCGGGCTGGCCGCGGTGAGGCGGGAGAGCTCCGCGCTGTGGAAGAAGATGTTGACCGACTCCCCGTACGGGGCGGTGGCCGACTCGGCGATGCCCAACGCCTTGCGGGTCGGGGATTTCGTGCCGTCGGCGGCGATCACGTAGGCGGCCCGGACGATCCGGCGGCTTCCGTCGGCGGTGAGCGCGACGGTGACGCCGTCGTCGTCCTGGTCCAGCAGCTCGGCCGTGGTCCTGAACTCCACCGGCGCCGGCAAAGCCCGGTACAGCACGGTTTCCACGTTGTCCTGCGAGGTGAACGTGGTGTGTTCGGGGCTGATCGTGGTGTCGCCGTCGGCGAACATCAGTTCGCCCAACTCGATTCCGCCGTGCAGCCGGGTGGTCCAGGCGAAGCCCCGCGCGTGGTCGGCCGGCACGGACAGGTCGCGGATCGCGTCGGCGACGCCCCACTGGCGGAACAGCTCCATGGTGCGGGGATGCACGCCGGTCGCCTTGGGGTGACGGGACAACGCCTCGTGTCGCTCGACGACCAGGGTTCGCACGCCGGCTCGGGTCAGCTGGATCGCCGCACTGAGTCCGACCGGGCCGGCCCCGATCACCAGCGCGTCGACCTGTTCGACCGTCATGACGCTCCTCTCGCTCGTTAAAACAGATCATCGCTCTGTTTTTAACGGCAGTCCAGCACTACTTTCAGTGATCAGGCGACACTGTCCGTCACGTCGTACGCTGCGCCCATGGACCCGGCACCACGCACCCGCACCCGCCGCCGCACCGGCAGCTACCAGGCGGCCGACGGCAAACGGGCCGCCATCGTCGAAGCGGCGACGACGCTGTTCGCCCAGGACGGTTTCCACGAGACGTCGATCGCACGGGTCGCGGCCGAGGCCGGCACGTCGCAGACCGGGCTGCTGCACCATTTCAACGGCAAGGACGCGCTGCTGCTGGCCGTGCTGCACCACAAGGATATCGACTGGCGGTCGCGGTTCAGCGATGCGAAGCTCGGGGTGCGAGTGTTGCTCGGCCATGTGCTCGACGTGCTCGCCGACGAGATGAAGCAGCCGGGGATCACGCGCCTGTTCATGACGACCGCGGCCGCCGCCGCGACCCCGAACCATCCCGCCGCGGAGTACTTTCGGCAGCGCTACCAGCGCATGGCCGAGAACAACGCGGCCGCGGTCCGGGCGTCGATCGCGGCCGGCGACCTCCGCCCCGACGTCGACGCGGACGACCTGGGCCGGACCCTGGTCGCCGCGACCGACGGGCTCAAGGTCCAGTGGCTGCTGTCCCCCGATTTCGACCTGGTCGCGGCGTGCCGGACGTGCTTCGACGACCTGCTCAGGGGAATCGCCGCCGACGGGCGCGGCATGGACGGCTGACCGAGCTGTCACACGGGCAGGCCGAGGGCGCACGGGACCGCGACCGGGTGCGCCGGATCCAGCGCGTTGCGGACCATGGCCGCGACTCCGGTGTCGAAGACCAGCCCGATGTGCCCGACCAGGTCGAGCGGACAGGTGTCCTGGACGTAGGCGTTGCTCACGCCGGGTTCGGCGATGAAGGCGCTGCTGGGCGGGGTCACCACCTCGTCGGTCCGGCTCTCGATCACGCTGTAGCGCAGTCCGGGCTGGGCGATCGGGCCGGCGGTGAGCGCCTTGACCGCGCTGCCGCCGGGCTCCACCTCCGCGCACGGCGCGCACCCGGCCTGAAGCACCTGGTCGAGTTCGGGGCGTAGGCCCACCAGATCCGCGACGGTGACCGCGTTGTCGAAGCTGGTGCCGTGGGTGGGCGGGGCGAGCGCGACGACCCGGTCGATCCGATTCGCGTAACCGAGGACCTTGGGGACGTAGAGGGCGAGGAACGCCCCCTCGGAGTGCCCGAAGAGTTCCACCTTGGCCGCGCCGGTCGTGCCGCGCACCCGGTCGATGAAGGCGGCGATCTGCTGGGCGGAGGTGGCGACCGGTTCCAGCCCACCGATCGGCAGCGCCGGGTTGGGCTGGCCGTAGGTCAGGGCGAACACGCAGTAGCCGGCGTCGGCGAGGTACGGCCCGAGCACCGGGAAGCTGTCGTCCGCGGTGCCGCCCAGACCGTGCAGGGCGACCACGGGATAGGGATGGGCGGCCGACGGGCGGCAGCTCCAGTCGTTGTAGCCGGAGCCGGACGCCGGCGCCGCGCCGGCCGCGCCGGCGCTCGCCAGCAGCACGCCGGCGGTGATCACAGCGGACAGGATCGCCGAGCACTTCGTTGTGCGCACGGGAAACCTCCTGGTCGGTCGGAGGAGAAGGAGATGTCGGGGGGACCGACATGAAGATGGATTCATCTTCATGTGGCGGCGAACGGCGTGTCAACCCGGCCGGCCCGCGCTACCCGATCGGCGGAGGCGACCGGTTGACAGGGCCACCCGCTGGGCTGAAGATGAATTCAGATTCAACTGGAGGCGACATGGGACACCATCTCGGCGAGCAGGCCAGCATCCCCACCTCGGGTGCGCGCGCGGTCGAGTCCTTCGAACTGGACGGCATGCGCCTGCTGGCGATTCCGCAGTTCGCCTACGACGTGCCGGGCGAGCCAGCCGGCCTGCACGGCGGCGACAGCGAGACCGATCTGCTGCTGCTGCGCCGCGGCGAGCACGGCTACCAGCGGTGGCAGACCCTGCCCGCGCCGGGCGGCGAGGACGCCGAGTTCTTCCGGATCGGCGACCGAGCCTTCCTCGCGGTGGCCAGCATTCGCGGCGGCCGCGGGCCCTACCCCTTCGACGTCGACTCGTCGATCTTCGAATGGAACGGCGACCGGTTCGAGCCGTTCCAGGCGATCGCCGGCTTCGCGGCCAAGCAGTGGCGGCACTTCGAGTTCGACGGCCGGCACTTCCTGGCGCTGGCCCAGGGGTTGGCGCAGCCCGGCCTGGAGCAGGACAACCAGCCCTCGCGCATCTACCACTGGAACGGCACGAAGTTCGAGCACTTCCAGGACATCCCGTCGCAGTGGGCCTACAACTGGCACGCCTTCTCGGTGGACGGCCACCAGTTCCTCGCGCACGCCGATCACCTGAGCCCCTCGGTGCTCTACCGCTGGACCGGCGAGGAATTCGCGCCGTATCAGGACCTCGTGCCCAGCCAGGGCCGGGCCTTCGCCCACTTCACCGACCAGGGCCGACTCTTTCTGGTGGTGGCCCGGCTGCTGGAGGAATCCGTCCTGTTGCGCTGGGACGGCCGGCGGTTCGTCGAGCACCAGACGCTGGCCGGACTGGGCGGCCGCGAGCTCGCGGTGTTCGAGGACGAGTCCGGACTCTACGTGGCGCGCGTGAACTTCCTGACCGGCTCCCCCGCCGATCCGACCGTCGACCTGGCCTCGCAGCTGTACCGGTGGCAGGACGACGCGCTGGTACTGGTCGAGGAGTTCCCGACCACCGGCGGCACCGATGTCGCGGTGATCCGCGACGACGAGGGCGTGCTCCTGGCCGTGACCAACGGTTTGTCCGCCGACCTCCGCTTCGCCGCCCACACCGTGCTCTACCGCTTCACCGGATGACCAGGAGAACCATGCCCGCCCACGAGAGCCCGGAGCTCGTCGATCTGTACACGACGTACACGGCGGCCCCGGACAGCCTCGGCGCACGCCTCGCGCGCACCGCGACCGCGCACGGCGCTTCCGATCCGCTGGTCGTCGCCACCTCCGCCGACTTCGCGCTCTACCCCGGCGGCGGCAAACCGCCGACGGTCGAGGGATTCCGCTACTCCACTCGTGGCTTCAAGGAACTGGCCGGCATCTCCCATCTCGGCCCCGCGCTCGCGAGCCTGGTCCAACTCAAACACCGTTACGGCGACGAGGAGTGGCTGGCCGAGGCCCGGCGGCTGCTGTCCCAGGTGGAGCGAGCACGGGCCGCCAACAGCGTGGAACTGTGGCGGGACACCATCGCGGTCGAGGCCTACCGCGGCCGGGAACAGGCGATCGCCGACATGATCGACCACACCTGCGCGGTGACGGCCCGGTACCTGCGTGCCGCGCTGGCCGACGGCGACTACCTGAACGGGCGGACGCTGCGGTCGGACTACCTGGCCACCGGCGTCGACCGGATGATGATCGCCACGTTCTTCCTGGCCGGCATGGACATCTCGTTCCGCATCCTGCGCTGGTTCGACGAGCAGGAGGTGGACTGGGACCGGGCGATGGTGGTGATCGCCGGCCGGCAGGGCCGCCCCACGGCCGGGGTCACCTGGAACACCTCCAGCATCGCCGCGATGGTGCGGGGCGCGTCGCGCTACCGGCTGCCGCTGGAGCGGATGTACATGGCGCCGCACGCGCCCACCTTCGCCACCCCCGTCGACGGCGACCTGTCGGAGGTGATCGCGTTGGAGGAGCCGTTGCGCCGCATCTGGCTCAGCACTCGCGCCACGGTGGAGATGGGCGAGCTGATGTTCCCGGACCAGCCGCGCTACGTCCCTGGCCAGGCCGACGTGCCCGATCTCGTCGACGCCGGGATCGTCGAGATCAGCGAGATGCCGGCCATTCACGGCCCGGACGACTGGCCCGCGCTGGTCGCCCGGCTGCGCATGGTCCTGGAGGACCCGCGCCAGCTGCTGTCCGGCTGCGTCACCGACTACGCGGTCAGCCAACTCGTGGCGGCCGGCAACGATCCGGCCAAGGTCGTCGTGCCGGGACTGGACGGGGTCGACTACCGATCATGACCGCGCCCGGGCGCGGCCGCCTCGTCTTGGCGGCGTCCCGAGCAGCCCGGTGGCGATCAGGGCGGTCAGGGTCTCGATCGCCGCCGCGGCGTCCTTGGCCGTCCCGTCCTCGGCGAACTGGCTGTAGCAGAAGGATTCCAGCAGGCACACCACCGCAAGGGCCGACATGCGCGCGCGGTCGGCCGGCAGGTCGGCCTGGGCCGGGGTGGCCGCGATGTGGTCGGCCCAGACGTCGACCAGCCGGTCCCGCAGGCCGTGGTGGAACCGCTGGAACTCCGAGCTCAGCATGGACGCCTGGAGGATGCCCCGCCGCTCGGGCAGGTAGCGCTCGTAGGCCGTCCAGAACGCCTCCACGTGGGCCCGGACGTCCTCGACCGTGGCCAGCGTGTGCTGCTCCCCCACGTGCTTGACCACCACGGCGTGCAGCGCCTCGTCGAAGTCCGCGGCGAGCGCCCGCAGCAGCGCGTCCTTGTCGGTGAAGTACCGGTAGAACACGCCCGCGGCCTTGCCCGCCTCCGAGGTGATGTCGGTGACCTTGATCTCCGCGTAGCTCCTGGACACCAGCAGCCGGCGGGCGGCCGCCTTCAGCTCCGCCTCGGTCTGCTGCCCCTTGGTCCGCTCCGCCATCGCACCCCCTCAAACATGAAGATGACGTCATCTTCACATTTGCCTCGGACCGTGTCAAACCTCCGGCGGCGCCGGGCTTGCCAACTAAAACCAGACTGCTAATCTGTTTTTATCGAGGGGGCGCTCACCCCCGACCACTCGTCGAACCTGGGGATGACTCATATGGCCACTGACCTGGAAGTCCCGGTGCTGGTGATCGGGGCGGGCCCCACCGGCCTGACCGCGGCCCACGTGCTGGGCCGCGCCGGCACCCGCAGCCTCGTCGTCGAGCGCCGGGCCGCGATCGGCAAACTGCCCCGCGCGACCGGCGTCCGGATCCGGACCATGGAACTGTTCCGCGCCTGGGGAATCGACGACGCCATCGTCCGCCGGGCCATCCCGGTGCGCGACGGCGGCGAGTTCGCCTGGGTCCACACGGTCGCGGGCGAGCACTACGGAGTCACCACCACGGCGGCCATGGAGAACGGCGCGGTCCGCCGCGCGGCGACGCCGATGGAGGTGGTCTTCTGCCCGCAGGACCAGGTCGAGCCGGTGCTGCTGGACGAGCTGCACCGCAACCCCAACGCCGAGGTGCGGTTCTCCACCGAGGTCATCTCCCTGGCCCAGGACGACGACGGGGTCGTCGCGGTGGCCGAGGACCGGGTGACCGGCGCGGTGACCCGGATCCGCGCCCGCTACGTGCTGGGGGCGGACGGCGCCGGCAGCTTCACCCGCCGGTCCCTCGGTGTGGGGATGACCGGACCGGACGCGCGGGCGTCCTTCGTCAACATCGACTTCCTGGCCGATCTCCAGCCCTACGTCGGGGACTGGCCGGCCGTTCTCTACGCGGTGATCAACACCCGCGCCAGCGGCACGCTCGCCGCCCGTGACGGCCGGCGCCAGTGGTACTTCAGCGTGGCGGCCGGAGGCACGACCGCGGTGGATCCGAGCGATCCGGACAGCTGCGCGCAGGTGATCCGCGACGCGATCGGCGTGCCGGATCTCGACGTCGAGATCGAAAGCGCGCGGACCTGGCACATGGACGCCAAGGTCGCCGAACACTGGCGCCGCGGCAACATCTTCCTGCTGGGCGACGCCGCGCACCGGTTCCCGCCGACCGGCGGTTTCGGCATGAACTCCAGCATTCACGACGCGCACAACCTGGCCTGGAAGCTGCACGCCGTGCTCGCCGGCTGGGCCGGCCCCGAGCTGCTCGACTCGTACGAGGAGGAACGGCGGCCGGTCGCGCGGTTCAACGCCGAGCAGTCCTGGCACAACATGGACCTGATGGCGGAGACCGGCGTCGACTCGCGGATCTACGAGTTCGCCGCCGGGCTGGAGGCGGAGACCGACGCAGCCCAACGCCCGCTGCGGGAGAAGATACGCCGCGGGATTCCCTTGCAGCGGCCCCAACTCGACGGGCTCGGGCAGGACATCGGCTTCGTCTACGCCTCGCGTGCGGTGATCTCCGACGGCACCGCCCCGACACTGGCGCGGAGCCCCGAGTTCAGGCCCTCCGCCGCCCCGGGGCGACGGGTCCCGCACTACACGTTGCTCCGCAACGGATCCGAGTCGTCGCCGCTGGATCTGGTGGAGGGCCGGTTCACGCTGTTCGCCGGCGAGGACGGCGGGCCGTGGGCGGATGCGGCCCGCTCGGCCGCGCGGCTGCGCGGCCTTCCGTTGCAGGCGTTCCGGGTCACCACCGGCCTCGACGCCGGAGCCACCGAACTGCGGGACCCGATGGGGATGTGGAGCAAGTCGGCCGGCACCGGCCCCGACGGGGCCTTCCTGGTCCGGCCGGACGGCCATATCGCCTGGCGCACCGCGGTGGAGGCCGGACCCGAGGCCGCCACCGACATCGGAGCCGTCCTCGACACGATCCTGTCCCGCAAGCCCGAGGGCGGCGCGCTGTGAGGCTCGTGAGCTTCGGCGAGCCCGGGCAGGAGCAGCCCGGCGTGCTTCGCGACGACAAGACGATCGTCGCGCTGCGCGCGCTGCTCGAGCGGCACGCGCCCGGCACGGCGCCCGACATGATCACCGTGCTGGCACGTTTCTCCCTGCTACGCAAGCACATTGCCGACCTGATCGCGGCGCCGGACGCCCCGACGGTGGCGACGGAGTCCGTCCGCATCGGGCCGCCCGTGCCCAACCCCGGGGCGATTGTCGCCGTCGGCGCGAACTACCTCGACCACCTGCGGGAGATCACCGGGCCGGCGACCGAACAGCCGGCCGATCCGGTCCTGTTCCTCAAGCCGGCCTCGTCCCTGAGCGGTCCTCATGATCCGGTCGTCCGGCCGCGCGAGTCGAAGGGCCTGGACTACGAGTGCGAGCTCGCCGTGGTGATCGGCCGCGGCGGCCGCCGCATCCCGGCCAACCGCGCACTGGACCACGCCGCCGGATACATGATCGCCAACGACGTGACGGCCAGGGACCTGATGGCCAAGGACATCGACAAGGGCCCCCTGTTCACGCAGATCCTCCGGGGCAAGGGCTGCGACACGTTCTGCCCGACCGGGCCCTGGCTGCTCACCACCGACGGCGTGCCCGACCTCGCGGCGCTGCGCCTGCGGACCTGGGTCAACGACGAGCTCCGCCAGGACGCCTTCGCCGCGCAGATGGTCGCCACCACCGCGCAGCTCATCGCCTCGGTCAGCGACTGCATGACCCTCAACCCGGGGGACATCATCCTGACCGGCACCCCGGGCGGCGTCGGCAGCAAGCGACAGCCACCGTCCTTTCTGGAACCGGGCGACCGGCTCCGCCTGGAGATCACCGGGCTCGGCCGGATGCAGACCCCGGTCGAGTCCGAGCTGTAAGCCGCGGACCACCTAGCAGGAAGGCCGAACCAATGTCGAAGGTGCAGATCATCGTGGCCAGCACCAGGCCCGGACGGGTGGGGCCGTCCGTGGCCCGCTGGATCGAGACCGCCGCCAAGGAGCACGGCGGCTTCGCCGACGTGGAGCTGATCGACCTCCTGACCGTGAACCTGCCGTTCATGGACGAGCCGCACGCCCCCGCCGAGCACCGCTACGTCCACGCCCACACCAAGGAGTGGAGCGCCACGATCTCCGGGGCCGACGCGTTCGTCTTCGTCACCCCGGAATACAACGGCGGCTTCAACGCGCAGCTCAAGAACGCCATCGACTACCTGTTCACCGAATGGCGGCACAAGCCGGTGGGCCTGGTCGGCTACGGCTTCACCGCCGGCGGCGCCCGCGCCACCCAGATGCTCAAGTCGGTGGTCAGCGCCGTCGGCATGACCCCGGTCGACGGCCCGCACTTCGCCTCCGTGCACCACCTGCTCGACGACAACCGCGAACTCCGCCCGGCCGCCCCGGCCCCGGCGATCGCCGCCAGGATGTTCGACGACCTGCGTCGCCTGTCGGATGCGCTCAAGCCGCTTCGCCAGGAGCGCGGCCTGGAGTAGACAGTCGACCGACCAGACCGCCGGCAGCGGCAGACCGAGCACACGGCATCGCATCGGGCACTCGACCGGCGTGCCTACGCAACGGACTGTCGTACTGGGCCTGCTGGCCGATCGGCTGCCCCACCTGCTGACACGAGGGGTGGACAGCAGCGTGCATTGGCGGGTGACGCTGGTGCGGGACCATGCCGACCGGTTGCATAGGACGGGCGCCAGGATAGGGTGGCTCCGACGTTCAGGGCCTGCTCAGGGCCGCGGACGGCCGGGAGGGGGCTCGGGAATGACCGAATCCGGCTACGGGCGCGATGATCAACCGACCGTGAGTGGGGTCGAGCACACCCCGGATCCGTTCAGGAACGCCGCGCCGCCCGCGTACCCGTATCAGAGTCACGGGTTCCCGCCGCCGGCCAAGCCGCGCCGGACCGGCTGGATCGTGGCCGGGGTCGCCGCGCTGGTGATCGTGCTGGGCGCGGGGGTGGTCATCGGCGTCGTCGCCCGGCAGTCCATCGCCCAGCCGCCGACACCGACCGCGGCCCCGGGCTACTCGATGAACTCGGTTGCCAACGCCTGCGATCTGGTCGATCCCACTCCGCTGACGGCATGGGCGCCCACCCTCGCGGGCCCGCCCCAGCATCGGGAAATCCGCCCGAGCGCCACCGACGCCGGCAGCCTGAGCTGCCAGCTCAGGTACTCCAGCGGCGATGCCCTGACCACGGCCGAGATCCTGCTCGACGCGGACTTCAGCACCGGCAGCGCCTGGTCGTACGACAACTGGAAAAGCTACGACACGGGCAAAACCGGCGCGGGCATGGAGTCCGGCCCGATCACCGGGCTCGGCAGCCAGGGTTACTGGCACTGCGAGGTTTTCGGCGACCTGGTCACCGACACGCGCTACGTGCTGGCCGTGCGGGCCGACAACGTCTCGGTGCGCGTCCGGCTCAACGTCAGCCGCGCCAACGACGTTTCCCAGGTGCGCAACGCCGAACTCCAGTCGGTCGCCGAGGCCGAGGTCCGCAAGACGCTGACCGGGCTGAAGCACAACTAGGGGGTACGGCGCATGACCGACTTACCGGGCGAAGCTGACGACCAGCGCGCCGTGAACGACCCCGATCCCGGGCCGGTCGGCCCCGTTCCGCCTACCCCCGCACCACCCCAGTTCGGTTCCCCCGGGTTCGCCCCGGGCTACGGTCCCCCCGCCGGCTATCCGCCGCCCGTGGCGCCGCCCCGCCGGCCCGGCGGCTCCAGGACGGGACTGGTGGTGGCGACCGCGGTCGGGCTGGTCGCGGTGCTCGGCGTCGGAGTCGTGATCGGACTCGCCGTGAGCGGCGGCGGCTCGTCCACCGGCGCCGCGCCCGCGTCGACTCCGGCCTCACCGAGCCAGGTTCCGCCCGCGACCACCACCGCCCGGCCCTCCGCGCCGCCGGGACCGTACTCGATGAAGACGATCGCCAACGCCTGCGACCTGATCGACCCCACGCCGTTGACGAAGTGGTCCTCCACCCCGACCTCGCCGACGCACCAGGAACTTCCGCCCAGCGACGGCTACGGCGGCGCTCTGACGTGCAATCTGGACTACACCAACACATCCCCCGTCGACGGCGTCACCACCGACGAAGCCGGCATCGGCGTCAGCGTCGAGTTCACCTCGGCCGGGCAGCCACCGGGATACGACCAGTGGAACGACACCGCGCAGCCGGGGTGGAGCACCGGCACGATCCCCGGACTCGGCGCCCGCAACCGCTGGCGCGGGATAGCCGGCACGGACCCGTCGCCGGGCGCGAACTACGTCATCGCCGTGCAGGACGCCAACGTGTCGGTGAAGGTCCAGGTCGCCGTCCTGCGCGCGCGGGGCGAGGCCCCGCCGAAGCTGGACGACCTCTCCGCGATCGGGGAATCGCAGATGCGGGCCGTGCTGGATCGGCTCAAACAACCGTGACGGAGTTGTCGAATCCGGGCCGTCTCGTTCGTCGCTCAGGTGAGGCAGCGCCAACCGGGGCCGCCGCCACGACCACAGGAGACACCGATGTCGCACCCGCGGGCCAAGGTCCACCGCATGTTCGAGTTGCTCGAGCCGATCGCCACCATCACCTACTCCGCGGTGCCGAACGAGGCGTTCCTGGCCGTGGGCATGCGCAACTACTGGGACGGCTACTTCGCCGGCCGGGCCGCGCCGCTGGGCCTGGCCCCCGCCGAGGTGGTGCACGCGGTCTTCTACAACTTCGCCGACGGAGAGGTCGCGCGCCACATCCCGTGGGTCTGGGGGAAGATCACCCCGCAGGAGGCGATCGCCGTGCGCGAGCAGGGCAGCGCCACCGCGCTGCGCCAGACGCTCGGTGAACTCGCCGACTCCCCCGATCTGGTCCGCATCGCCGAGCTCGCCACCCGAGCCGCCACCAGCGCGCCGACCGAGGGCCGTGCGCTGTACGCCGGCCTCCGGGCGCTCGCCGTTCCCGCCGAGCCGGTGGCCCAACTCTGGCACGCGGCCACACTGCTGCGTGAACACCGCGGAGACGGCCACAACGCCGCCTTGCTCGCCCACGGCATCGGCGGCACCGAAGCCCACGTCCTGCTCGCCCTCTCCCTCGGCATGAAGGCCGAGGAGTTCGGCCGGATCCACCACCTGCCCAAGGCCCACCTGGCCGCCGTCGTGACCGGGCTCCACGCCCGCGGCCTCGTGACCCCCGCCGGCGTATTCACCGACACCGGCCGGGCCACCAAGCAGCGCATCGAGGCCCTCACCGACGACCTGGCCGCACCGGCCTACACCGTGCTCAGCGCCGACGAGCTCGACGAACTGATCGCCGGACTCGAGCCCATCGCCGCCGCAGCCCAGGCCGTCGACTGATCGCGAGTTTCTCGTTCAGCGCGGTGGCTCGGGGTCGGCGGCGGTGCGGAAGCCGAGGTTGCCGCTGGAGGAGTCGGGGGTGTTTCGCATGCGGGCGGCGACGCGGTAGCGGTTGCAGTAGGAGGGGTGGCAGAGGTAGGAGCCGCCGCGCATGGCGCGGGTGGTGCGGTGGTGGTCGAACCAGTCGGAGCACCACTCCCAGACGTTGCCGGCCATGTTGTGGAGGCCGAAGCCGTTGGGAGGGAAGGAGTGGACGGGGGCGGTGCCGGAGTAGCCGTCCTCGGCGAGGTCGCGTGCGGGGAAAGGGCCCTGCCAGATGTTGCACTGGTGTCGGCCGCCGGGGGTGAGCTCGTCGCCCCAGGGGAAGCGGGCCTGGTCGAGGCCGCCGCGAGCGGCGTACTCCCACTCGGCCTCGGTGGGGAGCCGGCGGCCGGCCCAGGCGCAGTAGGCCACGGCGTCGGCCCACGAGACGTGCACGACGGGGTGGTCCCAGCGGCCGTCGAGGTCGGAGCCGGGCCCTTCGGGATGCCGCCAGTAGGCCCCGGCGACGGCGCACCACCAGGGGGCGCTGTCGGGGCGGGGAGACACAGCGCGGAGCCGGCCGGGGAGGAAGCGGGCAAAAACGTAGGTCCAGCCGAAGGTTTCCGCCTCGGTGCGGTAGCCGGTGGCGGAGACGAAGGCGGCGAAGCGGGTGTTGGAGACGGCGTGGGGATCGATGGCGAACGGGGCGACCTCGACCTCGCGCACGGGGCCCTCATGGTCGTCGGGGAAGCCGTCACGGTCATCGGCGCCCATGCGGAAAACGCCACCGGGCAACACAATCAGGCCGTCGGTGTCGCGCGCGACGGGCGGCGTGGAGCTGGCGGCGGGGCGGGATGATCGCGACGGCGGGCAGCATTCGGCGGGGGTCATGAGGCGTCGAGTGGGACGATCGCGGCCCCGAAGGGCGCAAGGGTGCCGAAAGGCGTTGTCACGGCGCGGTTGTGTTCGCTGACGACGATGGCGAACCTGGCACCGTCGTCCCGAATCAGGGTGTCGACGATCAGACGGGGATCGCCGTCGTTGTCGATCGCTGGCAGCGCATCGGCTTCAAGACCCAGCGCGCGGTAGAGGCGGACAGTGTCGTCGGGGTTGACCTGGGGAGTGCGGGCGGCGAAGTACTCGACGGGATAGCCGAGCAGCACGATGCGCCCGGCGCCGATGCTGCGGTCGGCGAAGGCCGGCGAGCCGTCCACGGTGCCGAGCACACCGGCGGTGACCGGCTCGAAAGGCAGGCGGGATCGCCCGGAGTAGCTGCCGGCGCTGGCGAAAGCCAACTGGTCGCCGGCGTTCAGCGAACCCAGCGGCGCGGAGAAGGTGAGCGTGACGACGTCGGAGTCGACGGGCGAGACCAGGCCGTAGCGCAGGCCGTGCCGGATGCCGAACATGCCGTCGAAATCCGGATGCCACGGGCCGCGCTGGGCCGCAATGTCGCCGGAGAAATAGGAGACGTAGACCAGCGAGCCTTCCTCGGCCCGCTGTTCGAGCAGCTGCCAGGTCGGACCGTTCAGCCGCTGTCCACAAGGGACGATCACGAGCCGGGCCGGCGGGATCCCGTCGGCTTCGCGGACCAACAAGGGGGTGAGCCCGGCCAGCCGGGCCGAGACGTAGGCCTGGTGCAGGATCTCGAACTGGACCGCGGCCGCGCCGTCGGGCACGCCCGGGGTGTCGCCGTCCAGCCACTCCGGCACGACCATGATCACCTCGGTGTCGGCCCGGCGGCACCGGCGCAGGTCGATGTCCCGCAACGACGTGGCGAAGGCCGACAGTTCCAGCGCGGGCTGCTTCGGCCGGCGGTCGGGCGTCATGATGCCGAAGTGCAGCTCGAACGGGTGGTGGCTGTACGGCGGCTGCGCGACGAGGTCGAAGTCCGTGTTGTTCCACGCCAGAAAGCCGCTCGCGCCGGCCGCCAGCGCGGTGTGCAGGCATTGGCGGTAGTAGTCGCCCGCGTGGTCGTCGCTGGCGAAGTTGCTGGTCAGGCCGAACTCCTCGAGCACGACGGGCAGGCCGAAGGCGCCCGCGAGCTCGATCCGGAACGCGATGAGCAGGTGCTGGCGGATCAGGTCGTCGCCCATGCCGTAGAGATGCGGGCCGATCCAGTCGATCGTGTCCCGCAGGCGGCGCAGGCGGAACCCGTTGTCCTCGCCGTAGAGGTCGACGCCGAGCACCCCGTCGCCGAGGGAGACCGGGCCGCGCCCGCCGCCGGCCCGCACGGCCTGCACCATCAGCTCGGCCCAGGCCTGGATGGTGTCGGGTGAGTCCGAGCCGCCGTAGAAGTGCATCTCGTTGCTGATGAGCCAGCCGGCGATCGCCGGGTGGTCGGCGACGGCCGCGGTGACGGTGCGGATGTAGCGGGCCTGGCGCCCCAGCAGCACCCCGTCCGCGTACAGGTTCCCGCCGTGACGCCACGGCGGGTCGAAGTCGCGCCCGGACATGCCGCCGATGATGAAAGTCGGGATGGTCGCCAGGCCGTGGTCGGCGTGCAGGTCCAGCAACCGCCGGAGCCGGCCGATCATGTCCCGGTCGATCACGTCCGGCTCGGGGTGGAAGTCCGGCCAGAAGCAGAAGCTGCGGGTGACGTTGAGGCCGAGCCCGGCCAGCGCGGCGAGCTCGGCCGAGATCGTGGCCTCGTCGAAGTCGCGCCACATGAACGGCCCGCCGGCCGCGCTCCAGTAGTTCACCCCCAGCCACGGCTGGCCGGGCAGAACCGGGAAGGGGCGCGAAACCATGGGCATCCTTCGTGCTCGCCGACGACTACCGGGCCGGAGCCTAATCAGCGGCGGCCCGGCGGGCACATGGAGTGGGTGCTGGACGATTCGCTGGCCGGCCGGTCGTGCCCGGATAGTCTGCGGCGGTGCCACCAGAGCGGTTCCGCATGCTGCCCGCGCCGCTGGCCGCCCGCGCCCTGTCCGAGGGCCTCACCGCCCGCCTGCTGGTCACCGACGCCGGGGTCTTCCCGCGGCGGGCCGGCCGCGGGATGACCCGTCCCCGCGGCGCGCCCGAGACGATCGTGATCATCTGCCGTGAGGGCGCGGGCCGGGTGTGGGCCGGCGGCCAGTCCCACCAGGTCCGGGCCAACGACGCGATCGTCCTGCCGCAGCACGAACCGCACGGCTACCGGTCCGATCCCCGCGATCCCTGGGGGATCTCCTGGTTCCACGCCAACGGTCTGGACGTCCCCGAGCTGACCAGGGCGGCGCTGGGCCCGGACCGGCAGCTGGTCGGACCGCTGCGGGACGGCTACGCGGTGTTGGGCCTGGTCGAGCAGGTGATGGCCGCGCTCGAACGGGACGAGACCGAGTCGAGCCTGCTCGCGGCCTCGGGCGCGGCCTGGCACGTGTTCGCGCGGATCGCGGCGGACCGCCGCCTCGGCCCGGCCGGCACGAACGACCGGGTGAGCGCGGTCCGCGACCACCTGCGGCAGAACTTCCGGACCACGCCCAGCGTCGCCGAACTGGCCCGCCTGACCGGCCTGAGCACCTCGCACTTCGCCGCGCTGTTCCGCAAGGCGACCGGGATGGGGGTGCTGGAGTACGTCAAACGCCTGCGCAACGCCCACGCCCGCGAGCTGCTCGTCACCACCGACCTGCCGGTCGCGGAGGTCAGCCGGTCCGCCGGCTACGCCGACCCGTTCTACTTCTCCCGGCAGTTCCACGCCATCAACGGGGTCAGCCCGAGCGGCTTCCGGGCCCAGCAGCGCGGCGAGGACTGAGAGCTGGTCTGATCGACGGCCTGACCTGGACGAATCGACGAAGTCCTGAGCTGTTCTTGACCGCCCGTTCCGCGCCCCGGTTCGCTGGCGTCGACACCGTCGACACCGTCGATCACGGGAGGGGGCCGGATGAGGGCGATCATGGTGATGTTCGACAGCCTGAACCGGCGTTTCCTGCCGCCGTACGGCAACGAATGGGTGCACGCGCCCCACTTCACCCGGCTCGCCCGGCGTACGGTCACCTTCGACACCTGCTACGCCGGCAGCATGCCGTGCATGCCGGCGCGCCGGGAGATGCACACGGCTCGCCACAACTTCCTGCACCGGTCCTGGGGTCCGCTGGAGCCGTTCGACGACTCGGTGCCGGAGATGCTGGCCGACGCCGGCGTCTACACGCACATCGCGACCGATCACCCGCACTACTGGGAGGACGGCGGCGCGACCTATCACACCCGGTTCCGCACGCACGAGTTCTTCCGCGGCCAGGAAGGCGACCCCTGGAAGGGACAGGTCGCCGATCCGCCGGAGCCGTGCGCCCACCGCGAGGTGCGCGGGCCGCTGTGGCGCCAGGATCTGGTCAACCGCCAGTACCTGCGGGACGAGTCCGACCATCCGCAGACCAGGACCGTGGACGCGGGCATCGAGTTCATCGAGCACAACCGCGAGGCGGACCGGTGGTTCCTACAGATCGAGTGCTTCGATCCGCACGAGCCGTTCTTCACCTACGACGGCTACCGCCGCCACTACCCGGCGCCTGGTGCTGGGCCGCGGTTCGACTGGCCGGACTACAGACGGGTCGACGAGCCGCCGGAGCTGGTCGACACGGCGCGCCACGAGTACGCCGCCCTGCTGTCGATGTGCGACAGATCCCTGGGCCGGGTGCTCGACGCGATGGACCGCCATGACCTGTGGCCGGACACGGCGCTCATCGTCTGCACCGACCACGGGCTGCTGCTCGGCGAGCACGGCTGGTGGGGCAAGAATGTCCAGCCCTGGTACGACGAGAACATCCACACGCCGCTGTTCGTCTGGGATCCCCGCAGCGGCGGCGCGGGCGAGCGCCGGGCCCAACTGGTGCAGACGATCGACTTCGGCCCGATCCTGCTGGACCTGTTCGGCGTCGAGCCGACCCCGAGGATGGCCGGCCGCAGCATCGCGCCGGTGCTGGCCGAGGATCGCCCGATCCACGAGTCCGCCCTGTTCGGCAGCTTCGGCGGGCACGTCAACGTCACCGACGGCCGGCACGTCTACATGCGCGGGATCGTGACCGCCGACAACCAGCCGCTCCACGAGCACACGCTGATGCCGACCCACATGAACCGCCGGTTCGACCCGGACGAGCTGCGGTCGGCCGAACTCGTGCCGGCGTTGCCGTTCACCCGGGGCGTGCCGGTGCTGCGCGTGCCCGGCGCCGCGTTCGGCGATCCGGCGTCGTTCGGCACCGTCCTGTTCGACCTGCACGAGGATCCCGAGCAGCTGCGCCCCGTCCTCGACGACGAGCTCGAACTGCGGATGATTCGCCTGCTGCTCAACGGAATGCGGGCTGCCGACGCGCCCGACTCCCAGTACCTGCGCCTCGGGCTGCCCCGGCACGGGCCGCCCGGGCCCGAGCACCTGCTCGCCCGCCGGCAGCACGACCAGTACCTCGCCTCGCTCGCGCCGCTGCCGGAGCCGGAGCAGTTCCGGGCGGTGAACACCGCGCTCGGCGAGCTGCTGCGACAGCCCGGCGCGGCCGCCGTGCTGCACCGGGAACTCGGTCCGGTCGTCGGGCACCTGGCCAGATCCGCGCCGACGAGTTCCCTTGTCGCGCTGGCCCGCTTCAGCCCCGCCCTCACGCACGCGGTCCTGCATCGGCTGGACGAGCTGCTGGCCGAACAAGGAGAACCGTGACTACGTCTGTCTCCCCGACCCCCATCGTTCCCGGGCGCTGGCGCAAGCTGTCGCTGATCTCGGCCGGGCTGTGGGCGGACAACAACGAGGGCTCGATCCTGGGCACCCTCGCGCCGGTGATCATCGCGGCCCTGGCCCTGCCGCTGAGCGCGCTGGGCCTGCTCAACGCCATCGGCAAGGCGACCAGCATCGTGTTCGGGCCGATCTGGGCGTGGATCGCCCGCCGCACCAACCGGAAGACGACCTTCGTCATCGCGGTCGCGCTGACCGGCGTGTCGACCGCCGCCAACGGGCTTTCCCAGGACTACGGGCAGATCATCGCGTTCTACGCGTTGTCCTCGATCTTCATCTCGGCCGCGCTGCCGATCGTCACCGAGATCGCCACCGACCTGTTCGACGAGCAGTCGCGCGGCCGGGCCTCCGGCTACACCTGGGGCGCGATCTCCATTCTCGGCGCGGTCGGCGGCCCGCTCATCGGGCAGCTGGCCAACGTGCCGGACGGCTGGCGCTACGGCTTCTTCGGCTGGGGCGCGCTGACGCTGGTCGTGTCGCTGGTGATCGCGGTGTTCTTCCAGGACCCGGGCGTCGGCGCGAGCGAGCCGACCACGGCGCTGATCAGCGCGCAGACCCGCCGTGAGAACGAGCGGCTGACCCGGGCCAAGCTCAAGAGCCTGTTCCGCATCCCGACTTTCACCCTGATGCTGGTGCAGCGGCTGCTCAGCGGCCACCTCCTGATCGCCGGCTTCGGGATCACGTTCCTGGTGCAGCAGTACCACTTCGCCACCGCGACGGCGGCGATCGTCTCCCTGCCCAACGGGATCGGGTTCATCGTCGGGGCGCTGGCCGGCGGGTTCGTCACCGACAAGCTCCAGGCCCGCGATCCCCGGCGGGGCCGGGTGATCGTGCTTCAGTCGGCGCAGTTCCTCTTTGCCGTGGCGGCGATTCTCGGCACTCAGTTCGACTACGAGTCCATCGGCGTCTACGCCGTGTTCTGGGCGCTGATGGGCCTGTTCCAGGGCGTCAACCCGGGCGTGAACCGGCCGATCGTGGCCGCGGTGACCCCGCCGGAACTGCGCGGCGCGGCCTTCGCCCTGATGCTGTCGGTGTTCGAGGCGCTCGCGTACGTGATCTTCAACCTGGCCGCGGGCTACCTGGGCGAGTGGATCGGCCTCGGCGTCGTGATGCTGCTGATTCCCGGCGCGCTGATGCTGGTCAACGGCGTGTACTGCACCCTGCTGTACCGGACGTATCCGCGTGATGTCGCCGCCCTCGACCAGCAGCTGCGCTCACGGGCGAGCTGAGATCTCCACCGCGCCCGCCTGTCCGGCTGAGCTCACCGGGCGTAGAGGGACTCGATCTCGGCGGCGTAGCGGGCGGCGATGGGGCGGCGGCGCAGTTTCATGGTGTGGGTGAGCAGTTCGCTGCCGGGTTCCCAGTGGGTGGGCAGGATCAGGAACTTCTTGAGCTGCTCGACGCGGGACAGGGTCTGGTTGGCGGCGTCGACGGCGTCGGCGACCAGGGCCTGGACCTCGGGGTGGGCGGCGAGCAGGGCGGGGTCGGCGGGCAGGCCCCTGCGGGCGGCGGCGTCGGGGTCGAGCACGACGAGGCCGACGTTGTACGGCCGGTTGTCGCCGATGGCCACGACCTGGGCGATGAGGGCGCTACGGTCCTTGACGGCCTTCTCGATGTTGGCCGGGGACATGTTCTTGCCGTGGGCGTTGATGATCAGCTCCTTCTTGCGGTCGAGGACGCGCACGTAGCCGTCCTCGTCGATGGAGCCGATGTCGCCGGTGTGCAGCCAGCCGTCGGGGTCGATGGCCTCGGCGGTCAGGTCGGGCCGGCCGAGGTAGCCCTTCATGACGATGGGTCCGCGCACCAGCAGCTCGCCGTCGTCGGCGACGCGGATCTCGACGCCGGGCAGGGGCTTGCCGACGGCGCCGATCCGCAGCTCGCCGTGGGGGGCGAGGGCGGCGACACAGGTCAGCTCGGACATGCCCCAGATGTCGCTGAGCGGGATCCCGATGGCGTTGAAGAACTCGACGAGCTCGGCCGAGATCGGGGCCGCGCCGGACTGGACGACCCGGGCCTGGTCGAGACCGAGCAGGGCGCGCAGCGGGGCGAACACGGCCTCGTCCACGCCCTGGTACTCCTTGTCCAACTCCGGGGGCACCTCGCCCGCCTGCCGGGCCCGGACGTGGCGTCGGCCGATCTCCAGCGCCTGCTGGAACTCCTCGCGGCGGGAAGCGGCCGCCGCCTCGATGCCGGCCCGGACGTTGTGCCACATCTGGGGCACCGTGCCGAAATTCGTCGGCCTGGTGTCCAGCAGCGCGGCCATGACGTCGTGGCGATCGGCGACGGTGGTCACCTGCGTCCCGCACACCGCCTGGAGGTAGTGCCCGCCCACCCGGTCGGCGATGTGCGCGGAGGGCAGGAACGACAGGGTCCGGTCTCCGGGCCCCACCCGCAGGACGGTGTTGACACCGGCGATCTCCGCGAGCACGTTCGCGTGGGTGATCTGCACGCCCTTGGGATCCCCGGTGGTGCCCGAGGTGTAGATCAGCGTCAGCACGTCGTCCGGCTGCACCGCCCGCCACGTGGCCTCGAAGTCGAACCCTGGCGCGGACGCCGACTCCAGCTCGGCCAGCGTCGTGGTTCCGGCCGGATGACCGTCCACGCAGACGACGTGCGGACCGAACACCTTGGCGGCGAACTGTTCCTCGCACACCACGACCTTGGGTTCGGCGCTGCCGAACAGGAACCGGATCTGCTCGGGCGAGGAGGTGTTGTAGACCGAGAACGGCGTGGCCCCGAGGTGGAAGGCCGCGGCGTCGACGAGGTGGAACTCCGGGCGGTTGGTCATCATCAACGCGACCGTGTCGCCGCGGCGCACCCCCAGGGACGCCAGCCCGGTCGCGATGGCCCGCACCCGCCGACCGTACTCCCGCCAGGTGATCGTGACCCCGTCGCCGGGAGTGCGCAGGGCGACGTCGTCCGGGCGGCGGCTGGCGGTGGTCTGGAAGGCCTCGGCGATGGAGTTCACGGTCTCGCGCATCGGATCCCCGCATTCAGTTGACACAAAGTCAACAGCAGACTAGCACGACAGCCCCGTGTTACCCTGACAGCCGCCTATTAGCCTTGCCGCAACAGGGAGATATCGGACGCCGCCGTATTGGCACGATGTCAGGACGGAAGGGGGATCCGGTGCCCGCAGGACGATCGTCCCGGATGGACGCGACCGAGCGCCGGGAGCAGATCCTGGCCGCCGCGATGAAGCTGTTCGAGCAGGGATCCTACGCGGGGGTGTCCACCGCGGACATCGCCACCGCGGCCGGTGTCGCCCGTCCCCTGATCCACCACTACTTCGGCACGAAGCGCGAGCTGTACCTGGAGGTCGTGCGCCGGCTGTCCTACATCCCGGCGGTGGCCGTGATGAAGGGCCTGTCCAAGGGCACCCTCGAGGAGCGGGCCGACTCCTGCATCACCAGGTATCTCACGGTCGGCTGGCGCCACCGGAACATGTGGACCTCCATCATGACCCTGGACACGCCCGACGCCGAGGTGGCCGAGATCCTGCGGCAGGCCGACGGGATCGCGGCGGACCGCACGATCGAGGCGCTCGGACTCACGCCGGAGAACGGGAAGCTGCACGCGATGATCGTCGCCTACGGCGGCCTGGCCAAGGCGGCGAGCCGGCAGTGGCTGGCCGAGCAGACGCTGACCCGTGACGAAGTGCACACCCTGCTCAAGAGCACCCTGCTGACCATCGTGCGCGACGTCGCCGGGGCTCGCACCGCACATCGCTGATCCGCCGTCAACAGCGTTCTCCCTGATCAGAAGCCATTAACGGCCTCTTTTGCGCACAGTTATTGACAAGATGTCAACGGACTTGCCATCCTGGAGGAGCACTGATCACCGGGAGGTGCGATGCACGCCGACTACCGGCAGGTGACGTACTCGGTCGACGGGGCGGTCGCCACGATCGCGCTCAACCGGCCGGAATCGCGCAACGGCTACACCGTGACGATGGCCGACGAGCTCGCCGACGCCTTCGCCCGCGCGGACGCCGAGGACGCGGTGCGCGCCGTCGTGTTCACCGGACAGGGCAAGGACTTCTGCGTCGGCGCCGACCTGTCCGACGGCGGGTTCGACATCCACGCCAAGGCCGAGGTCGACCTCGACGCGTTCACCGAGCCGGCCAGCCGCTGCTCGATGCGGATCTTCGCGATGGCCAAGCCGGTGATCGCCGCGATCCGGGGCGCGGCGGTCGGCGCCGGCTCGACCATCATCCTGCCCGCCGACTACCGGCTGGCCGCCGAGGACGCCCGGTTCGGCTTCGTGTTCACCCGGCGCGGCATCGTGCCCGAGGGCGCGTCCACCTGGTTCCTGCCGCGCCTGGTCGGCATGGCCAAGTCGCTGGACTGGATGCTCAGCGGCCGCGTTTTCGGCGCGGGGGAGGCATTGCACGCCGGACTGGTGTCCGAAGTGCACCCCGGCGACGAGCTGCTGGCGCGGGCCTACGAGCTGGCCCGGGAACTGGCGGCCACCGTCGCCCCGGTCTCGGTCGCGCTGACCCGGCAGATGCTGTACCGGATGAGCGCCCAGGACTCCCCCGTGGCCACCGAGCGGCTCCAGTCCCGGCTCATCGCCACCATCCTGAACAGCCCCGACGCCGTCGAGGGCGTGCGTTCCTTCCTCGAACGGCGCGAGCCCGACTTCCCGGGCCGGGTCACCGCCGACCTGCCGACCGGCCTTCCCTGGTGACCGATCACCACCATCATCCGCCGAGGAGCACCATGACCGTGCAGACACCGTCGATGCAGGAGTCCCTGCTCGACGTCGCGGGTAAGAAGATCTTCGTCGCCGAGACGGGCGAGGGCCCGCCCGTCGTGCTGCTGCACGGCGGCGGCCCGGGCGCGTCCGGGGTGTCCAACTACGCGCGCAACATCGGCGCGCTGGCCAAGGAATACCGGGTCATCGTGCCGGACATGCCCGGCTACGGCCGCAGCACCAAGAGCGGGCCCGCCGCCGACCCCTTCGGCGCGCTCGCCGACAGCATCCGAGGAATTCTCGACAAGCTCGGCCTGGACAAGGCGCACCTGGTCGGCAACTCCTACGGCGGCGCCTGCGCGCTGCGGCTGGCCCTGGACACGCCCGACCGCGTCGACCGCATGGTGCTGATGGGACCGGCGGGCGTCGGCTGGACCCGCGCCGTGCCGACGGCGGGAACACGAGCCTTGCTCAGTTACTACTCCGGCGAGGGGCCGACGCGGCTGAAGCTGGAGAAGTTCATCCGCAACTACCTGGTGTTCAACGCCGCCGATGTGCCCGACGAGGTCATCGACCTGCGCTACCAGGCCAGCATCGACCCGGAGGTCCTGGCCGCGCCGCCGACGCGGATGCCGGCCGGCCCGGAGGCGGTGCGCACGATGTGGAAGTCGGACTTCACCCGGGATCCGCGCCTGGCCCGGCTGCCGGTGCCGACGCTTGTGCTGTGGGGCGCCGCCGACAAGGTCAACCGGCCCGCCGGTGCGCGGATGCTGGCCGAGCGGATGCCGAACTGCGATCTCTACCTGGCGGCCAACACCGGCCACTGGGTGCAGTTCGAACGCGCGGAGCTGTTCAACCGGCTGTGCGCCGACTTCCTGGCGGGCCGCCGATGAACGCCCCCGGACTCGACTCCGTCTTCGGCTCCGTCCACCTCGGCTACCTCGTCATCGAGAGCAACCAGCTGGCCGACTGGCGGCGTTTCGGCGCCGACGCCATCGGCCTGCACTGCGACGAGCTGGACAACGGGCTGCTGCGCTTCCGTCTCGACGACCAGCAATGCCGGTTCCTGCTGCGGCGCGGCCCGGCCGAGGACGTCGTGGCGGCCGGCTGGCACATCGACGACCACACCACGTTCGAGCAGATCGAGGCCCGCATCCTCGCCCACGGCGTCCCGGTCACCCATGGCACCGCCGAGGAGGCCGCCGCCCGCGGCGTGGCCCGCCTGCTGCGTTTCCCCGGCCCCAAGGGCATCGCCCAGGAGATCTACGCCGAGCCCCTGATGGCCGACGAACCGCTGCGCATGCGGGCCTCCGGCTTCGTCACCGGCGACGGCGGCATGGGCCACATCGCGATCACCTCGACCAAGCCGACGCAGATCCGCGGCTACTTCACCACCGTCTTCGACGCCCGGCTGACCGACTACATCGACGAGACCATCAGCGGCATCAAGGCCAAGATGCGCTTCCTGCGGGTCAACGAGCGCCACCACACCATCGCCGTGGCCAACGTGCAGGGCCTGCCGATCGACCCGATCCGCACCAGCATCCAGCACCTCAACATCCAGGCCGCCACCCTCGACGACGTCGCCCGCAGCTACCAGCGGGTGTGCGAGCTCGGCTTCGACATGTCGCTGTCGGTCGGCCAGCACACCAACGACAAGGAGCTGTCCTACTACGCGCGCACCCCGTCGGGATTCGACTGGGAGGTCGGCTGGAACCCGGTTGTCGTCGACGAGTCCACCTGGGAACCCACGACGTACCAAGGGATCAGCATCTGGGGCCACACCCCGGTCGGCCAGACGATCATCGACCGGCTCGACCAGTTCCGGCTGGCCGCGCTGTCGCTGGGCCACCGCGAGGAGACCGTCCCGGCCTTGGCCGGCGACGGAATCCCCGACGACTGAGGGCGTCAGCCCCGTCCGAGCAGTCCGGCCACGACCAGGTCGGCCAGCTGCTCGGCGGTGCGCGCCTGGCCGTCGGCGGGGACCGCGCGCCCCAGCCGGCCGGCCAGGGGCAGCTGCACCAGGCCGGCGACCGGGCCCATCACCGCGAAGAACAGCACGTCCATGGGCACCGGCGGGATCCGCCCGGCCGCGGCGAGCCGTTGCAGGGCGGGCGCCAGCAGTAGCAGGGTCGGCGCCACGTAGTTGTCGAACACGTGGTCCAGGCGCTCGGACTCCCGGCCGAACTCGTCGAACAACAGGCGTCCGACCAGCGGGGTGGTGGCCGCGGTCCGGTAGAAGTGCTGGATCACCACGCGGATCCGGTCGGCGTCGTCCATGTCGGCGTCGAGCAGCCGCTGGCGTTCGGCCAGGTCCGGGGCCAGGGTCCGGTCGATGACCGCCCGCCAGAAGTTGGCCTTGGATCCGTAGCGGTCGTTGATGAAGTTGTGGCTGACGCCGAGCCGCCGGGCCAGTTCCCGGGCCGAGGCGCGGTCGTAGCCGAGTTCGGCGAACGCCTCCATGCCGCGGGCCAGCACCTCGGCCTCGCCGGGCACCGGGGGGCCGTTCGCGCCCGGCCGACCCTGCCTGCGCTTCACGCCTTCGACCGCCATCTGCCCATCCTCCTCGGCGCTCGACCCCGGCCCGGACGAGGGGCTGCCGACAATTTGACAGTTGTCAGAACAAGCCTAATCTGACGAGTGTCAGTAAACGCGAGACCGGTGGAGTGACCCATGGTCGATGCACAGTCCTGGCCGGCCCGCCGCAGCTCAGCGGCCGCCATCCGCGCGCAGTTCGGTGACGGCCGGGCCGAGCTGGTCGGGGACGCCCTGGTCACCGGCGACCCGCTCGCCGACGCCGTCGTCGAGGAGATCCACACCGACGGCCGCCAGGTGCGCGCCAAGCTCCAGCACGGAATCGAGCACGGCCTCGCCGCCGTCGACGCGCCGCCGCCCGCCGTCGCGGCCCTGCTGCGGCAGACGGAGACGGCCCCGTCCTACGTCGACGACGAGCTGCTGGACGAGGCGCCCCTCCCCTACCACAACGCGCCCGCCCCCGTGCACATCATCAGCCTGACCGCCGGCGCGCTGGTGCGGACCTACCAGTCGCCGTCGATCGCCACCGTGCTGGCCATGACCGGCCGGCTCATCGACGGCGTGCCGCGGCGGCTACAGGACACCGGCCGCTGGACCACGACGGCGATGCTGCCCGGATCGCTCCGGCCCGGCGGAGTCGGTTACGTGGCAACACTTCAGGTGCGCATGATGCACGCCCACATGCGCCGCCTGGCCCGCACCCGCGGCTACGACGAGCCGGCCTACGGCGCCCCGATCAACCAGGTCGACCTGATCCGCACCTGGATGGACTTCACCCTGATCAGCTACCGGGCCGAGGACATCATGGGCTTCGCCCTCACCTCGGCCGAACTCACCTCGCTCTACCGGTACTGGTGGCACCTCGGGCACCTGCTCGGCATCGACGGCCGGCTGATCGAGGGCATCACCGACAACGAGGGGGCCCAGCGGGTCGACGACCTGATGCAGGCCGTCACCGGGCCGCCCATCGTCGAGACCAGCACGCTGGCGAAGGCCTCGATCGAGACCATCGCCGACACCCTCAACGAGTTCGTGCGCATTCCCACCGGCCTGGCCGGCCAGGCCCTGTACGCCCTGGCCCGCCGCTTCCACGGCCACGCCGCGCTCGACGAGCTCGGCCTGCCCCGGGGCGCCGCCGCCGACGCCCTGCTCACCCCGGCCTTCCACGCCATCCGCACCCGCCAGGCCAAGCTCCGCCGCGATCCCGCCGCCTGGGCCAAGGCCCAGCAGGCCAACATCGACGCCGCCCGGGAACAGGCCGGCGTGGCCGACGAGCCCTCCGGCTACGAGCACGCGACCAAGCCCGAACTCGAACTCACCTAGGAATCCCCGTGCCCACAGTGGAAACGACCAGTTCCATCGTGATTCCCGCGCCGCCGGCCCGGGTGTACGAGACGGTGACGAGCCCGGAGAACTGGCTGGGGACCCATCCGGTGACGGTCGGGGTGCTCAACGCCCCGGCCCGGCCGGCGGTCTCCGGCGAGCACTGGACCGAGGTCATCCGGACGCCCGCGGGCCAGACCGCCGACCTGGCCTGGACCGTCGACCGCGCGGAACCCCCGCGGCGGTGGGAGATCTCCACGGATCGGCTGCTGGCCGACCACGTCCGGTGCGTCATCACCTACACCTTCGCCGAGCAGCCGGGGGCGACCCTGTTCACCCGGCGCATGGCGGTCACCTACCCGGACGGGGCCCTGGACGACCAGTCGGCCGCCCGGTTCGGCAATCCGGCGGTGCACGACCAGTACCTGGCCAACGTCAAGAAGCTGCTCTGACGCCCCGCGATCGCCGGCGGTGCTGGGCCATCGACGCCAGCAGGGCGTCGTGGCTCTCCGCCTCGAGGGCCGCGACGATGTCGAGGTGCTCCTCGTAGCGCTGGCGGCGCGTCTCCGGGGTGTGCATCTCGGCGCTGACGTAGGGCTGCGCGAGCCGCCACAGCCGCTCCAGCTCGTCGACGATCAAGGTCTTCCAGGACAGCCGGAAGATCGCGAAGTGGAACTCCCGGTTCACCGCGACGGTCTCGGCCGGGTCGAGGTCGTCCACCAGCTCCAGCAGCCGCTCGTTGAGCCCGCGGACGCGGGCCAGCGCGGCGGCGTCCGGCCAGGCGATGTCCCGGATGATCTCGGTCTCCAGCAGCTCGAGCAGGACCGCGAGCTGGGCCAGCTCCTCCGCGCTGCGCTTGGCCACGAAGAACCCGCGGTGCTTCTGGTGGGCGATCACGCCCTGCTCGGCCAGCGCGTGCAGGGCCTCCCGCACCGGGACCCGGCTGGTGCCGAGAATCCGCGCGAGCTCCTCCTGCCGCACCTGCTCCCCCGGGCTCAGCTCGCCGGCGCCGATCAGCGCCAGCACCTCGCCGACCACCCTGTCGACCGCCGCACCGGCCTTGACCAGCGGAGTCTTATCGCTGACGGCCACTGATCGGACCTCCTGACGTCGGGCCTGGACGGGCTACAGGATCGCATGCAGGGCGGAACCCGACCGGGTCCGGCAGCCTCCTCTTGCCGCATTCTAGATTGCATGCAATTATGAGTTCAATGCTGGATACGCGCAGCAGGGCTCGTCCGAACGGCAAGGAGGCCGCATGAGTGACGACCCGCAGCCCGGCGTTGTCGAGGAGACGCCCGTCCTGATCGTCGGCGGCGGACCCGCCGGCCTGACCACCGCGCTGGAGCTGGCCCGGCGCGGCATCGACGGCATCGTGATCGACCGCCGGGGCTTCACCAGCCACTTCCCCCGCGCGCACCTGCTCAACGTGCGGACCATGGAGACCTTCCACGACGTCGGCATCGCCGACCAGATCTACGCCGAGGGGCCGCCGGAGCACGAGTGGCACCGGGTGGCCTGGTACACCTCGCTGGCCGGGCCGACCCCGCTGCACGGCCGCCGCATCGGCGCCTTGCCGGCGTGGGGCGGCGGGGCCGACCGGGAGCGCTATGAGCAGGCCAGCCCCCGCCGCTTCGGCAACCTGCCCCAGCTGCGGGTCGACGCCCTGCTCTGGGAACGGGCGCACGAGGCCTGGCCGGGCGGGGTCCGCCCGCGCACCGAGCTGGTCGACCTCGCGATCGACGACGCCGGCGCCACCGCGACCGTCACCGATCTCGACGAGGGGCGGACCTACCGGATCCGGTGCCGCTACCTGGTGGCCGCCGACGGCGGCCGCACCTGCGGGGACCTGCTCGGGGTGACCGTGTCCGGGCCGCGGGCGCTGGTCGACATCATCACCGTGTTCGTCTCTGCGGACCTCAGCGAGCACGCCGACCCGGGGGCGTTGCTGACCTACCTGGTCCGGCCGGAGGGCGAGGGCGGCCTGGTCGGCGGGCTGCTGGCGCTGGGCCCGGGCCGCTGGGGCGCGCACTCTCCACAGTGGACAATGGGCATGTTCCTGGATCCGGACGACCCGATCGGGCACGACAACGACGCTCTCGTCCAGCGGGCCAAGGACCTGATCGGCCTGCCCGACCTGGACGCGCAGGTGCACTCGATCAGCCATTGGCAGTACGAAGGCGTGGTGGCGGACCGGTTCCGGGTGGGACCGGTGTTCCTCGCCGGGGACGCCGCGCACCGGCACCCGCCCACCGGCGGCCTCGGGCTCAACACCGCGGTCGGCGACGCCGCCAATCTCGGGTGGAAACTCGCCGCCGTGCTCAAGGGCGAGGCCGGCGAGGAACTCCTGGACAGCTATGAGCCCGAACGCCGCCAGGTCGCGATCCGCAACGTGGAGCACTCGCTGCGCAACGCCGGCCGGCACACCCCGATCGGCGTCGCGATGGGGCTGCGCAAGGGAATCACCGTCGACGAGGGCTGGGCCGAGATCGGGGTGTGGGCCAGCGACACCGAAGAAGGCGCGCGCCGCCGGGCCGCCGTCGCCGACGCCATCGCCCACAACGCCGAGGACTTCAGCCAGCTCAACATCGAGGCCGGATTCGGCTACGAGGTCGGCGCGGTGATCAGCGACGGCACCCGGCCACCGGCCGGCCACGACACCGCCACCGAGTTCACCTCCACCGCGCGGCCCGGGCACCACGTGCCCCACGTCTGGCTGCACACCCCGGCCGGCGAACGCGTCTCGACGTCGGATCTGGTTGCGGCCGAAGGCATGACGCTGTTCGTCGGCCCCGACGCCGACCAGTGGTCGGCGGCCGCGACCTCGGCCGCCGACCCGATCACCGTGATCGCGGTGGGCGCCGATGATCTCCGTGACCCGGACGGGACCTGGCTGGCGGTCTGCGAGATCGAGCCGTCCGGCGCGCTGCTGGTTCGACCGGACCGGCATGTCGCCTGGCGCGTCCCGACGCTGCCGGCCGATCCCACCGCGGCCCTCGCGGCGGCGCTGAACACCGTGCTGCGCACAGCCCCGGCCGCCGTGCCCGGCGACCCGCTCGCCGGGCTGAAGGGCATCGCCGAGGCCGGAGAGGCGCTTCGCGTCGGCCGAGCACGCGAAGCGCGGCTGTTCACCGTCGTCGAATCCTGAAGGGACAGACCATGGCCGAAATCGTCTTCGGGGCCGGCACATCGCACAGCCCCCTGCTCGCCGCCCCACCCCACCTGTGGGCCGAGCGGGCCGACCAGGACCGCCACAACCCCGAGCTCTACGACAACGCCGGCGTCATCCGCCCCTTCGACGACCTCGCCGAGGCCGCGGGCGACCGCTTCGACTCCCAGCGCACCGAGCAGGCGTGGCAGCAGGCCTGGGAACGCTGCCAGTCCGCGCTGGACCGGCTGCGCGCGGACTTCCGCCGGGTCGCCCCCGACGTCGTGCTGGTCATCGGCGACGACCACCACGAGCTGTTCGACTCCACGAACCAGCCGGTGATGGCCATCTCGGCGGCGTCGGAGATGAGGACCGCGGTGCTCGACGCCGACGACTCCGAGTTCTTCCGGGAGGTCGCCACGGCCTACCTGATGCACGAGGAGTTCACCTTCGCCGGGCACGCCGAGCTGGCCGAGGACCTCGCCCGTGGCCTGATGGCGGAGGGCATCGACATCGGCTGGATGTCCGGCGCCCCCGCCGGCCGGGGCTTCGGCCACGCCTACGGCTTCCCCATCCACCGGTTCCTGCTGCCCGATCCGGTGCCGGTCATCCCGTTCATGCTCAACACCTACTACCCGCCCAACCAGCCCGGGCCGCGCCGCTGCCACGACCTCGGCAGGGCCCTGCGCCGGGCGGCCGCCGCCTCCCCGGTCGAGGCCCGGATCGCGATCCTGGCCTCGGGCGGGCTGTCGCACTTCGTCGTCGACGAAGGCCTGGACCGCAAGGTCCTCGACGCCATCCACGCCAACGACGCCGAAGCGCTCTGCTCGCTGCCGCCGGAGCTGCTCAACAGCGGCTCCTCGGAGATCCGCAACTGGATCACCGCCGCCGGGGCCATGGACGGGCACGCCGTGGACTGGTCGGAGTACGTGCCCATCGTGCGCACCGCCGCCGGAACCGGCTGCGGCATGGGCTTTCTGGCCTGGAAGTAGGGAGAACGTCATGGCCCGACGATCCATCGAGGTGCCCGGCCTGCACCACGGCAGCCTGCCCATCCCCCAGGCCTGCGTGGTCGGCGACCTGCTCGTGTCCGGCGGCATCTCGCCGCTCGACCCCGCCACCGGCGGGGTGCCCGACGACGCCGAAGCGCAGGTCGCGCTGGCCTTCGCCAACGCCTGTCGGGTCCTCGACGCCGCCGGCGGCCGCCCCGCCGACGTCGTCAAGGTGACGGTTTTCGTACGGGACAAGGGCATTCGGCCGGCGATCGACAAGTGCTGGCTGGAGCTGTTCCCCGACGAGCACAGCCGACCGGCCCGCCACACCCTGCGCACCGACCTCGCCGAACCGTTGCAGATCCAGCTCGAGATCACCGCCGTGCTGGGAAAGGGCTGAGCACATGATCATCGACGCGCACGCGCACCTCGTCTCCCCCGACTCGCTCTATGCCTACCGGTCGATGCTGCTGGCCAACGGCGGCTACCACTTCGGCCGCCCCCGGATCTCCGACGACGCGCTGGCCGAGACCGCCGCGGGCAACGTGGCGATCATGGACTCGGTCGGGACCGACCTACAGCTGCTGTCACCGCGCCCGTTCGTGCTGGGGCACTCCATGCAGCCCTCCCGCATGCTCGAACCGTGGATCCGGGCCAACAACGAGACCATCGCCCGCACCATCGGATTGCACCCGACCCGGTTCGCCGGGGTCGGGGCGCTGCCGCTGTCCCCGGACGAGCCGGTCTCGGCCGGGTTCGGCGAGCTGGACCGGCTCGTCGACGAGGGCTTCGTCGGCGTGCTGATCAACCCGGACCTGCACGAGGGCCGGGGCGCGACCCCCACCCTCGGAGACCGGTACTGGTACCCGCTGTGGGAACGGATCGTGGAGCGGGATCTCCCGATCCACATCCACTCCGCCGGCTGCTACTCCGACCGCGAGACCTACTCCGAGCACTTCGTCACCGAGGAGTCCATCGCGATCCTCGCGATGCTGCGCAGCAGCGTGTTCACCGACTTCCCGACCCTGCGGGTGATGATCTCCCACGGCGGCGGCTCCGTGCCCTACCAGGTCGGCCGCTGGCAGGCCGAGGCGCTGCATCCGGGCCTCGGCGGCCGCCCGGACGCCGAGCGCTTCGAGACCTCGCTGCGCCGGTTCTGGTTCGACACCGTGCTGCACTACCCGCCGTCGCTGGAGTTGTTGCTCCGCCTGGTCGGCCCGGACCGCGTGCTGTTCGGCACCGAGAAGCCGGGCAGCGGCAGCGCGCCTGACCCGGAGACCGGCCGGGATCTCGACGACCTCAAGCCGGTCATCGAGGGCTTCGACTTCCTCACCGACCGCGACCGCCAGGCCGTGTTCGAGGACAACGCGCGCACCGTCTTCCCGGGTCTGAAGTCGTGACCGATCTGGTCGACCGGCTCAGGGCGCTGGACACCTGCGCGGTGTCCGACGCCCTGGACCGGCACGGAATCCGTGGCGTCGTAGGCGGATTGCGGCCGTGGGCGGCGCCCGGGACCATCGCCGGCCGCGCCGTCACCGTGCTGCTCGGGCCGCCGTCCGACGACGTCACGGCCAGCCGGCACCTCGGCACCGCAGCGGTCGACGCCTCGGGCCCGGGCGACGTCATCGTTGTCGCCCATCAGGGCCGTACCGACTGCGCGGGCTGGGGCGGACTGCTGTCCCGCGCGGCGGCCGCCCGTGGCATCGAGGGAATCGTCGTGCACGGCGCCGCCCGTGACCTCGTCGAGGCGGCGGAGGCCGGCCTCCCGGTCCATGCCGTCACCCCCACCCCGGTGACCGCGCGCAGCCGTGCGGTCGAACGCGGTTGGGGCGAGCCGGTGCAGCTCGACGATGTCGCCGTGCGCCCCGGAGATCTGGTTCTCGCCGACGGCGGCGGCGTGGTCGTCGTGCCGGCCGCCCAGGCCGAGGAGGTGCTGGCCACCGCGGAACGGATCGCCGGCACGGAAGCGGCCATGGCCCGGGCGATCGCCGCCGGCGCGCCGGTGTCGGACGTGATGGGCCAATCCTATGAGGAGCTGACCTCTCGTGATCACTGAAGCCCTCGCCGCCCTGTCGACCTCGGGCGTCTCCGACGCGCTCGACCGGCTCGGAATTCCCGGCCAGGCCCAGGGAATCGCGCCGCTGGACCGGAGCTTCCGGCTGGTCGGGCGGGCGTGGACGCTGCGCTACGGGCCCGTCGGCGAGGACCGCGGCACGGTCGGCGACTACATCGACGACCTCGGGCCCGGCGACGTTGTCGTGCTGGACAACCAAAGCCGGGTCGATGCCACGGTGTGGGGCGATCTGCTCACCACCACCGCGCATCGGCGGGGCGTGGCCGGCACGGTCATCGACGGCGTCTGCCGTGACGTCGACCGCAGCCTCGGGCTCGGCTATCCCGTGTTCTCCCGCGGCAACTGGATGCGCACCGGGAAGGACCGGGTCCGGGTGGAGGCCACCCAGGTCCCCGTCTCGATCGGCGGAATCCGGGTGGAGCCGGGAGATCTGCTGCTGGGCGACGGGGACGGCCTGGTCGTCGTGCCGGCCGGGCGGGCGGACGAGGTCATCGCCGCCGCCGAGGAGATCGAGCGGGCCGAGCAGGCCATCCGCGCGGCCGTGGAATCGGGCACGTCACTGCGCGAAGCACGGGCTCGGCACCGCTACCACGACTTGCAGCACCGATGACCGCGCTCAGCTCCGCCACGGTGCACGAGGCCGCGGGACGCATCGGAGCCCTGCCGTCCTCGATCAAGCCACTGCACCCGGCCATGCACATCGCGGCCCCCGCCTTCCCGGTTCGCACACCCCCGGGCGACAACCTCTGGCTGCACCGCGCCGTCCGCGCGGCCTCGCCCGGGGAGGTCCTCGTGGTCGACACCGGCGAGGGCTTCGAGCACGGCTACTGGGGCGAGATCCTCGCCGAGGCCGCCATCGCCCGCGGCCTGGCCGGCCTCGTGATCCACGGCGGCGTCCGCGACTCGGCGCGCCTGATCGAGCTGGGCTGGCCCGTCTTCGCCGAGCGGATCTGCATCCAGGGCACGGCCAAGGATCCCCACGGCGCGGGCGAACTCGGCGAACCGGTCGTCATCGGCGGCCGGACCGTCTGCCTCGGCGACCTTGTCGTCGCCGACGCCGACGGCGTCGTCATCGTCCCGGCCTCCCGCGCGGCGGAAGTCCAACGGCTGTCGGCCTTGCGGGAGCAGGCCGAGGCCGACTACCTCCGCCGCATCCGCGCCGGCGAGCCGACCACCGACATCTACCGCCTCCCCTGACTTCCGAAAGGCAGAATCCCCATGCCTGGCAACGATGTCCTCTTGTCGATCGGCGGTGCGCCCACCGCCGCCGCCTCCGGACGGACCTTCGACCGGCACAACCCGTTCACCGGCAAGGTCGTCACCACCACCGCGGCCGCCGGCGCCGACGACGCCCGGCGGGCCGCGGACGCGGCGGCGGCCGCGCTGCCGGCGTGGTCCGCGACCACCCCCAGCCACCGTCGCCAGGTGCTGCTCCGCGCCGCGGAGCTGCTCTCGGCCCGGGCCGAGGATCTCGCCGCCGCCATGGTCGAGGAGATCGGCGCGGCGTCGGTCATAGCTCAGCGCGGCGCCGGGCTCGCGGCCGACCACATCCGGGAGGCGGCCGCGATGACGACGCTCGCGGCCGGCCAGACCCTGCCGACCGACCGTCCGGGTTCGCTGTCCATGACCGTGCGCAAGCCGATGGGCGTCTGCCTGGGCATCGCGCCGTGGAACGGGCCGGTGGTCCTCGGGGCGCGGGCCATCGCCTATCCGCTGGCCTTCGGCAACACCGTGGTGTTCAAGGCATCCGAGCAGTCACCGCGCACGCATTCGTTGCTGGCGCGGGCATTCCAGGACGCCGGGCTGCCGGCGGGCGTGCTCGACGTCGTCCACCACAGCGCCGTGGACGGGGCCGAGGTCACCAACGCGCTGATCGAGCACCCCGCCGTCCGGCACATCAACTTCACCGGCTCGTCCCGGGTCGGCCGGCTCATCGCCGAGTCCGCCGCCCGCCACCACAAGCGGGTCCTGCTCGAACTGGGCGGCAAGTCGCCGCTGATCGTGCTCGACGACGCCGACCTGGACGAGGCCGCCCGCGCCGCCGCGCTCGGCGCGTTCACCAACCAGGGGCAGGTGTGCGTCTCGACCGAGCGTGTCATCGTCCACGACAGCGTCGCCGACGCATTGCTCTCGCGCCTGGGCGCACACGCGATGTGCATGCCGGCCGGCGATCCGAGCCGGCCCGAGAACATCCTCGGCTCCCTCGTCGACGAGGCGTCCGCGATCAGGGTCGAGCGCCTGGTCCGCGACGCGGTCGCGGCCGGCGCCGTCCTCGTCGCCGGCGGTTCGCGCGACGGGGCCGTCATGCCGCCGACGGTGCTCGACCGGGTCACCCCCGACATGGAGATCTACTACGAGGAGACCTTCGGCCCGGCCACCGTGGTCATCCGGGTCGCCGACGACGACGAGGCCGTGTCGGTCGCCAACGACACCGACTACGGCCTGTCCTCGGCGATCTTCAGCGCCGACGTCACCCGCGCGCTGGGCCTGGCCGCCCGGCTCGACACCGGCATGTGCCACATCAACGGCCCCACCGTCCGCGACGAGCCCCAGGCCCCCTTCGGCGGCGTCAAGGCCAGCGGCTGGGGCCGCTTCGGCGGCCTCCCCATGATCGACGAGTTCACCACCCTCCAGTGGATCACCGTCGACGACCTGCCCGGCCACTATCCGCCGTTCCTGGCCGACCGCCCCCGGCGGGAGGACGTCACCGCCGACTGACCCCCTTCTCGGGCTGGAGCTGTCACAACGACCGCCGTTGCCTTGTCTTCGCTGCGGAAACCGACAGCGCGGACGAGGGATGGTGCTCATGTCGTACCCGGACCAGGTCTACTTCGACAGCTCCGGCGAGGTCAGCGCGACCTTCCGCGCGGCCGGCACGCCGCCCGACCTCGGCACGCCCGGGGACGGCATGCACTACCTGGCCACCACCGAGTCGACGCGGGGCGAGTTCGGGCTGTACCGGGTGATGATGAAGCCGCGGGCCGGTGGGCCGAGCACGCATTTCCACCGCACGATCTCGGAGTCCTTCTACATCCTCGACGGCACGGTCCGGCTGTTCAACGGGGAGAAGTGGATCGAGGGCGAGGCCGGCGACTTCCTGCACGTGCCGCAGGGCGGGCTGCACGCCTTCCGCAACGACTCGGACGCCCCGGCCGAGATGCTGCTGCTGTTCACGCCGGGCGCGCCGCGCGAGGAGTACTTCGAGCAGATCGGCCGGATCGCCGCGGACGAGCGGGCCGCGTTCCTCGACAAGCACGACTCGTACTTCGTGGACTGACCGGCCCCGAGGAACCAGCCGCACGACAGCGCTGACGAACGCGTTCCTACTATGTGCCGGTGCACCGGGGCCAGGGGTCGCTCGCCGAGATGGTGGCTGGACTGCGGAGCAGTCGCGGGCTGTCGCAGGAGCAGTTGGCGGAGCAGAGCGGGGTCAGCGTCCGGGCGATCGGGGAGATCGAGCGTGGGGCGACGCGGCGGCCGCACCGGGAGACCGTGCGAGCGCTCATCGGCGCGCTTGGCCTGACACCGGAGGAGCGGGAGGCGTTGGAGGGGGCGGCGCGGTCCACGCCGCCGCCGGACACCCGACGCCGTAAGGCAGTTCGACCAGGGCTGCCGGCGCCGGTGACCTCGATCGTCGGCCGGGACGAGGACCTCGCGGCGGTGTCGCGACTGGTCTCCTCGGCCCGCCTGGTCACGATCATTGGCACGGGCGGGGTCGGCAAGACCCGGCTCGCGCTGGAGGTCGGCTGGCAGGTGGCGGCTCGGTTCGAGGCCGTGCGTGGCCTCGATCTGAGCCCGCTGCGGCATCCGGACGACGTCCCCCAAGCGCTGGCGGAGGCGCTGCGCACGCCGAACCCGGCCGCGTTGATCGGCGACGGGCGGTGGCTGTTGGTGCTGGACAGCTTCGAGCACGTTGCCGCGGCGGCAGCCACGGTGGCGACACTGTTGGCCGAGTGTCCACGGCTGACGGTGCTGGCGACCAGCCGGTCTCCCTTGCGGCTACGGGGAGAACACCTGTGGCCGTTGACCCCACTGTCCACTCCGGACGGTGACGACACCGCCGACAACGCGGCGGTTCACCTGCTGGTGGAACGGGCAGCGGCGGTCCGGCCGGGGTTCACGGTCACCGAGGACAACGCGGCGGCGGTCGCGGCGTTGTGCCGGCGTCTGGACGGCCTGCCGCTGGCCCTGGAACTGGCGGCGGCACGGCTGCGCACACAAGCGCCGGCGCAGGTGCTCGCCCAGGTCCGCGATCTGCACGGCGACGCCGTGGACCTGGCGGACCGGCATCTGAGCCTGCGCCGCACGGTCGAGTGGAGCACGCGCGGGCTGACCGAGCCCGATCGTCGGTTGTTCGGCCTGCTGGGTGCTTTCGCCGGCGGGGCCGACCCGGCCGACGTGGAGGCCGTGCTCCAGGCGCCGCCGCTGGGGTTGGCGACGCTCGCCGCGCACAGCCTGATCACCGTCGCGGATCGGGCCGGCACCACGAGGATCGGCATGCTGGACACGATCCGCGAGGTGGTGGAAGACCAGCTCACCGCCAAGGAGGACCGGGACGCGCACGCCGCCCACTTCCTGCGCCTGGTCCGGGACGGCGATCCCCGGCTGGCCGATGAGCAGGACAACGTGCGGGCAGCCGTGCAGCACTCCGTCGACACCATGGACATGGCAACCGTACGCGCCCTGACCAGCCATTACGTGGCCCGGGGGCGGTTCGCCGAGGGCCGCCGGATGCTGGCCGCGGCCGCCGGTGCCGCGCCCACCGACCAGGCCCGCGCCTGGGCCTGGCACGGGGCGGCGGTCACCGCCAACGAAAGCGGCGACCCGCAGGCGGCCCTGGCGCTGGCCGCCAGAGCGGCCGAGGAGTTCGGGGCCGACCCGGACGGCCGGGCCGCCACGCTGACCCTGATCGGCAACGCCCACAAGTTCGCCGGACGCTACGACGAGGCCGCGGCGGCGTACACCGGCGTGCTGGAACAGGCCCGGGCCGTCGGCGACGCCCGTCGGGAAACGATCGCGCTGAACAACCTCGGCGCGCTCGCCCATGATCGAGGCGCGTACGCCGAGGCGATCGGCTACCACTCCGCCGCGCTGAGCCGCAAACGCGAGATCGGCGACCGCCGCGGGGTCGCGGTGGCGCAGCTCAACCTCGGCGCCGTGCGCAACGACACCGGCGACCACGCCGACGCGGCCACTCTGCTCGCCGAGTCGGCCGCGACGTTCGCCGCCCTCGGCGAGCCCGGCTCCGAGGCGTTCGCCCTGGCCCTGCTGGCCCAGTCCCATGCCGGCCTGGCCCGCTGGGATGAGGCCACGGCCACCGGCCGGCGCGCGCTGGAACTGGCCCGGCGAGTCGAGCACGCCCAGGCCACCGGCCTCGCGTTGCTGGCCCTCGGCGAGACCGCCGCCGCGACCGGCGATTCCGCCGACGCCGGCCGGCTGCTCCGGGAGGCGCTGACCTTCCCGCTCGGCCTGCCCGATCGGGCACGCATCCGACAAGCGTTGATTCCGCTGGCTTTTCCGCCGGTTCGGCCTGGAGGCGCGCAGCGGTGATCCCTAGTGTTGCGCCGCGTCGCATCCGCTTCGGCTAGGAGACCCATGCCGCACTTGTCCCGCCCGATCCTGGTGGCGGCCGCGATCGCCGCCCTGGCGCTGACCGCCGCCGCCCCGGCGTCCGCCGACCGGACCTATCCCCCGCCGGTCAGCGGCGACGTGGTGTTCTTCCAGACCAACAGCGGCACCTCCGGCGCCGACATCCGGTGCGTGCAGGTCGACAAGGGCCGCCTCGACGACTTCGCCCCGGTCGACCAGCTCGCCTGCCAGTTCGGCAACAACCAGGCCTGGCGGATGGGCCAGGTCAACGGCGACCCGAACGTGTTCTGGCTGCAGAACGTGGCCTCCGGCAAGTGCCTGGACGACTACGCCTACGGCACGAACCAGGGCAACCCGATCATCCAGTACACCTGCCTGGTCGGCGCCAACCAGCAGTGGCGGATGGACTGGAGCTACAACGACGGCAACGCCCAGTTCCAGAACGTGCACAGCGGCCTGTGCCTGTCGGTGGACGGCCTCAACACCAGCCCCTACCGCCGTTTAGTGCAGAATCCCTGCTACGGCTTCACCAACGAGCGGTTCACGCCCGTGTGGCCCGCGCACTGAGCCACCCAAGGCGGCGCCGTCGGCGACCGGGGTCGTCGACGGCCGCCGAGCACCACTCGCTTGTCCACAGTGGACGTACGAGGTCGGATTTATTCACTCTCCGCATCAGGTCACCGCGGGATAGCCTGTGGCCGTGGCAGCAGATGAGCGCGGTGTCACCCCGCAGAGCGAGAACTTCTCCGCCTGGTACAACGACCTGGTCGTCAAGGCGCAGCTGGTGGACCGGGGCCCGGCCAAGGGCACCATGGTCATCCGGCCGTACGGCTACCGGATCTGGGAGCTGTTGCAGGCCGAGCTCGACCGGCGGATCAAGGACACCGGGCACGACAACGCCTACTTCCCGCTGTTCATCCCCGAGTCCTACCTGCGCCGCGAGGCCGAGCACGTGGCGGGCTTCGCGCCGGAGCTGGCCGTGGTCACCCACGCCGGCGGCAAGCAGCTGGAGGAGCCGCTGGTGGTGCGGCCCACCTCGGAGACGATCATCGGCGAGATGATGGCCAAGTGGGTCTCGTCCTACCGGGACCTGCCGCTGCTGCTCAACCAGTGGGCCAACGTGGTGCGGTGGGAGCTGCGGCCGCGGGTGTTCCTGCGCACCACCGAGTTCCTCTGGCAGGAGGGCCACACCGCGCACGCCGACGAGGCCGACGCGCGGCGCGAGACCCGGCTGATGCTCGACACCTACGAGGAAGTGGCGCGCGACATCGCCGCCATCGCGGTGGTCACCGGGGAGAAGACGCCGGGCGAGCGGTTCGCCGGCGCGGTCAGCACCCAGACCATCGAGGGCATGATGCGCGACGGCAAGGCGTTGCAGTCGGGCACCTCGCACTACCTCGGCGAGAACTTCGCCCGGGCCTTCGACATCGCGTACACCGACGTGTCGGGCGAGCGCAAGCTGTGCCACACCACCTCGTGGGGCATGTCGACCCGCATGATCGGCGGCGTCATCATGACGCACGGTGACGACAAGGGCCTGGTGCTGCCGCCGCGGCTGGCCCCGTACCAGGTGGTCATCGTCCCGATCGGCCGCGGCGAGAAGGGCGAGGCCGCCGTGGCCGCCGCCCGCGAGCTGGCCGGCCGGATCAAGGCCGCCGGCGTGCGGGTGCACATCGACGACCGGCTCCAGCTCTCCCCCGGTTTCAAGTTCAACGACTGGGAGATGAAGGGCGTGCCGATCCGGCTGGAGCTGGGCCCGCGCGACATCGAGGCCGGCACCGTGCTGATGGCCAAGCGGCTCGGCGCCGAGGGCAAGCAGACGCTGAGCCTGGAGACGGTGGCTCAGGACCTGCCCAAGCTGCTCGACGAGTTCCAGGACTACCTGCTCGCGCGGGCCACCCGGTTCCGCGAGGACAACACCGTCGGCGTGGACGGCTGGGAGCACTTCACCGAGGCCGTCGGCACCGGCTGGGCCCGGGCCTTCCACTGCGGCGAGGCCAAGTGCGAGGACGAGATCAAGGCGGCCACCGCGGCCACGCCTCGGTGCGTGCCGTTCGACGGGGTGAGCGAGAGCGGCGCCTGCGTGCGCTGCGGGACGCCGTCGGCCTACGGCAAGAGGGTCATCTTCGGCCGCTCCTACTGAGCGGCCTGCTCATCGACGCCCGGCCCCACTCCTACCTGCGGCCGGCTCGGGTCGCTCATCACCCACGGGCCGGACGCGGCCGGAGTGGCCGAGCTGCGGGACAAGGGCCTGGCCGGGCTGGATGTGGTGATCGAGGACCCGGTGTAAGGCCGTCCCGCACTAGGGTGGCGTCATGGGGGCAGCGGTCGGGAAAGGGGTCGCGCCGGGGCCACGGGACCGGAGTGGTCCGGTTCGTTTCCTGTGGTGGCTGGTGAGGTCGCAGGGCTGGCGGATCGTGGCCGGGGCGGGGCTGGGCAGCGCGTGGATGCTGGGCCTGGCGTTGGTGCCGTGGGTGCTGAACCACGTGGTGGACGACGGGCTCGTGGCGGGGGACCCGGGGGCGCTGGTCGGGTGGTCGGCGGGGTTGCTCGGGATGAACGTGGCGATCGCGGTGCTGGCGATCGCGCGGCACCGGACGATGTCGAAGATCCGGATGGACACCTCGTTCCGCACGGTGCGGGCGGTGGTGCGGCACACGGCGAAGTTGGGATCGAGCCTGTCCCGGCAGGTGGTCGCGGGAGAGGTGGTGACGATCGGGATCGCGGACGTGCAGCTGGTGTCGCAGTCGATGACGGTCACCGGGCCGGGGGTCGGGGCGGTGTTGGCCTACGTGGCGGTGGCGGTGGTGCTGTTCACCATCTCACCGATGCTGGCGGTGGTGGTGCTGGCGGGCGTGCCGCTGCTGGTGGTGTTCATCGGACCGTTGCTGCGGCGAATCGGCCACACGGGGGCCGACTACCGTGCGCGGCAAGGACAGCTGACGACCCGGCTGGTGGATGTCCTTAGTGGACTGCGCGTGCTCAACGGCCTTGGTGGCAAGGAGATCGCGGCGGAGCGGTACGGGCAGCAGTCGCGGGAGCTGGTGACGCGGGGCTATCGGGTGGGCGGCCCGGCGAGTTGGGTGACGGCGCTGGCCAATGGGCTGCCGGCGCTGTTCTTGGCGGTGGTGACGTGGCTGGCGGCCCGGATGGCGGCGCAGGGCGAGATCACGATCGGCGGCCTGGTCGCGGTGTACGGCTACGTCGCCGTGTTGGCGATACCGGTGGCGTTCTTCATCGAGAGCGCGGGCGACATCGCCAGCGCAGTGGTGTCGGCCCGGCGCATCGTGCACCTGCTCGCACTACGGCCCGCGCACGAGGATGCCGAGGCAGCGGTTGAACCGCCGGCGGGATATGGGCCGCTGGCTGACCCGGCGTCGGGAGTCGTGGTGCGCGCGGGGCAGCTGACGGCGTTGGTGAGCGCACGCCCGGACGAGGCGATCGCCGTGGTGGAAAGGCTGGGCTGGTTCACCGAAACCGAGGCGACGTGGGCGGGCGTGCGCGTGGACACGCTTGCGCCGCACCGGTTGCGGGAGCGGCTACTGGTGGCGGACACCGATGCCGAGCTGTTCTCGGGGACGATACGAGACACCGTCGCGGGACGGCAGGAGCCGGACGACGACCGGGTCCGCGCGGCCGTGCACACGGCGGTGGCCGAGGACATCGTGGACGCGCTGCCCGGCGGCCTGGACGCGCCGGTCGCCCCGGGCGGCAGCACGCTGTCGGGCGGCCAGCGGCAGCGGCTTCGCCTGGCGCGAGCCGTGTACGCGCGGCCGGATGTGCTGCTGGCGGTGGAGCCGACCTCGGCAGTCGACGCCAACACCGAGGCCGTCATCGTCGACCGGCTGCGTGCGGCGCGGCACGGTCTCACGACGCTGATCGTCACGACCTCGCCGCTGGTGCTCGATCAGGCCGACGCGGTGGTGTTCCTGGACGACGGAGCGGTATCCGGCACGCACGAACAACTCCTGCGCGACAACCAGGCCTACCGCGCCCTCGTATCGCGGGTGGACGCGTGAGCGAGCTTGCGAGCGAACCATTCAACACAGTAGCGCCGCGAATGCGGCCGCCGAGCGCCAGCGAGGGGGCTGTATGAGCGCGACACTGCCGGCCGCGAGCACGGCGCGGGTGCGCGCGGCGGCATGGGGCGAGCTGCGCGCGGACCGTGGCGCGGTCGTGGGACTGTTGCTGCTCAACGGTTTGGCTTCCGCTTCGGGGCTGGTGGGGCCGTGGCTGCTGGGGCTGATCGTCGACGCGGTCCGTGCCGGCAAGGGCGATGTCCTGGGCACCGTGGACCGGTTGGCGTTGGGCGCGTTGGTGTTCACCGTGGTGCAGACGCTGTTGTCCCGCTGGGCGTTGGCCGTGGGCTACCGGTTCGGCGAGCGCACGGCGGGCCGGATCCGCGAGCGATTCCTGGGGCGAGCCCTCGCGCTGCCCGCATCGGTGGCCGAGCACGTGCCCACGGGCGACCTGATCGCACGGGGCAGCTCGGACGCCTCGATGGTGGCGGGCACGCTGCGCCGAGCCGTGCCCGAGGTGCTGGTGGCGCTGGTCCAGGTGCTGTTCCTGATCGTCGCGGTCATCCTCCTGGACTGGCGGCTCGGACTGTGCGGGCTGCTGTGCCTCGTGGGCGTCACGGCCGTGTTGCGCTGGTACCTGCGGCGCGCCCGCCCGGCCTATCTGGCCGAGGCGGCCGCCGGCGCGCAGCTGGCCGACATCGTGACCAGGACGGCCAAGGGCGCCCGCACGATCGAGGCGTTAGCGCTGGAGGACCAGCGCGCGGCGGCCGCCGAGGCGGTGATCGCCGGGGCGCGGACCGCGCGCCTGCGGACGCTGTGGCTACGCACGGTCCTGTTCCCGTCGTTGGACATCTCCTCCACGCTGCCGGTGGTCGGCGTAGTGCTGGCGGGCGGGGCCCTGGAGGCGGCCGGCCTGGTCACCGTCGGCGCGGTGGTCGCGGCGACGGTGTACCTGCGGCAGCTGACCGGCCCGCTCGACACGCTGATGGTGTGGGTGGAGCAGTTGCAGGCGGCGACCGCGTCGTACGCACGGGTCGAGGGCTTGGCCGAGGTGCCGGCCGATGAGCCGCGCGCGGCGGCCGAGCCCGAGGATGACCGCATCGAGGTCAGCGGCGTCCACTTCGCCTACGACGGCGGCCGGGATGTGCTGCGCGGCATCGACCTGGCCGTGCGGGCCGGCGAACGGCTGGCGGTCGTCGGCGCGTCCGGGGCCGGAAAGTCCACGCTGGCCCGGCTGCTGGCCGGCTTGGACCGGCCGCGCGAGGGAACGGTGACCGTCGGCGGCGTGCCCGTGGCCGACCTGCCGCCGGACCGGCTGCGCGAACAGGTGGTGCTGGTGACCCAGGACCACCACATCTTCCACGACACCGTGCGGGACAACCTGCTGATGGTGAAACCCGAGGCCGACGACCAAGAACTGCTCCGCGCCCTGGACGTCGTGGGCGCACACTGGGTGGCCGAGCTGCCGGCCGGGCTGGACACCACGATCGGCGCGGACGTCCAACTCGACGGAGCCCGGGCCCAGCAGTTGTCGCTGGCCCGCGTCGTGCTGGCCGATCCGCACACGCTGATCCTGGACGAGGCCACCGCCCTGCTCGACCCCACCACCGCCCGCGAGGCCGAGCAGGCCCTGGCCGCCGTCCTGCGCGGCCGGACGGTCATCGCCATAGCCCACCGCCTCCAGACCGCGCACGACGCCGACCGCATCGCCGTCCTCGACGCCGGCCGGCTGATCGAGCTCGGCCCCCACCACGACCTCGTCACCGCCGGCGGCGTCTACGGCAAGCTGTGGCACTCCTGGCACGGCGATCACCAGGAGGCCTGAGGCGGAGGGGGGCGTACGTGCCTCAAGCGGGCGCCGGGCGTCTCCGGGATCTGTTGGCTGAAGGTGGTCGGCGACACGGTCGGCCGGTCCGAGGCGACGGGCGGATCCTAGGCGTCTTCCATTATCTGCTGGCCGAAGTCGGGGGTGTGCTGGTCGGATCGGGATCTGTTGGGGGCGTTGGGTGTGGTTGTGGTTCTGGTGCCCGCGCCGCGCGGTTGCCGTGGGGTGGGGTTTGCGGTGAGGGGCGGGGTTGTTGTTCGGCTGAGGGGTGGGGTTTGCTTTGCGGGGTTGGGGTTGTTGTGTGGTTGGGGTGGGGTGGGGCGGTTGGTTGGTGGCTCCGGGTGGATTTTGTGTGGAGACCTCTGGGCGATGGCGTATCAAGGCGCTATCGGGCAGGCTCCGCCTG
>NZ_JBIUAG010000040.1:0-88477 GCF_044547355.1 Kutzneria sp. NPDC052558 | reverse complement strand
GAGCCTGCCCGATAGCGCCTTGATACGCCATCGCCCAGAGGTCTCCGCGCAAAATCCACCCGGAGTCAGCTGGATAACGGCCCCTCACACCTCAATCAGACTCCACCCCGCCGCCACCAACCCCAAACGATCCACCCCACCCCTCAAACAGACAACAACCCCCCACCTCTCACCGCAATCCCCACCCCTCGGCAACCGCGCGGCGCGGGCACCAGAACCACACCCACCGACCCACTAGCCAAACCGCCAAGCTTCGCCGATGGGGGGGGCAAACCCCACCCCTCGGCAACCGCGCGGCGCGGGCACCCAAAGCACACCCACACCCACACCCACAACCGCCCACCCACCCCCCAACAGCTCGGCGAGCGAAAGAGCGAAAGTCGGGGTCCCGACGGCGCGCCAGCGCAATACGCTGCCAGGCATGGGCGAGGTGCACGGCAGGAGACGGGATGCGCTGCGGCGGCTGCTGGTGGAGCGGGAGTTGGATGCCCTGCTCGTCACCAATCTGCTGAACGTGCGCTATCTCACCGGCTTCACCGGGTCGAACGGGGCGCTGCTGGTCACGGCCGACGGCGCGGTGTTCGCCACTGACGGCCGGTACGAGACTTCGTCGGCGCAGCAGGTGCCGGACCTGGAGCGGGTGATCGGCCGCGACTGCGACCTTGCCCTGATGGCCAGGGCCAAGGGCCGCATCGGCTACGAGAGCGACCACGTCACCGTGGACGGCCTGGCCCGGCTGACCGAGGCGGCCAAGTCGCACCTGCACCGGGCTTCGGGGCTGACCGCCGAGCTGCGGCTGATCAAGGACGAGACCGAGGTGGAGGCGCTGCGCATGGCCTGCGCGGCGGCGGACCGGGCGTTGGCGGCGTTGATCGAGCACGGCGGCCTGCGGCCGGGGCGCACCGAGCGCGAGGTGGCGCGGGAGCTGGACGAGGGCATGCGTGACCAGGGCGCGCAGGGGCCGTCGTTCGCGACGATCGTGGCGGCGGGGGAGCATTCGGCGATCCCGCACCACGAGCCGACCGATGCCCCGCTCAAGGCCGGCGACCTGGTGAAGATGGACTTCGGCGCGCTGGTCGACGGCTACCACTCGGACATGACCCGCACGGTGGTGCTGGGCCGGCCGGCGGACTGGCAGGCCGAGATGTACGAGCTGGTGGCGGCGGCGCAGGCGGCCGGCCGGGCGGCGCTGGCGCCGGGCACGCCGCTGGCCGACGTGGACGAGGCGGCCCGTTCGGTGATCGAGGCGGCTGGCCGTGGCGAGGAGTTCATGCACGGCCTCGGACACGGCGTCGGCTTGGAGATCCACGAGGCTCCGGCGCTGTACAGGGGCAGTGCCGGTACACTATCGGCCGGCATGGCGGTCACCGTCGAGCCCGGCGTCTACGCGCCCGGGCGGGGCGGGGTCCGCATCGAGGACACGCTCGTCGTGCGCGAGGACGTGCCCGAGTTGCTCACCCTGACCACGAAGGAACTCGTGGTCGTCTGACACCTTGCGGTCCGCGAGTGCGGCCCGTTCGCGACTACAGGAGAAACCGCAACCGTGGCCACCACCAACGACCTCAAGAACGGCCTCGTGCTGAGCCTCGACAACGGCCTGTGGACCGTTGTCGCGTTCCAGCACGTCAAGCCCGGCAAGGGCGGCGCGTTCGTGCGCACCACCCTCAAGCACGTGCTCACCGGCAAGGTCGTGGACCGGACCTTCAACGCCGGCACCAAGGTCGACACGGCCACCGTGGACAAGCGCGGCATGACCTATCTGTACAAGGACGGCGCCGACTTCGTCTTCATGGACGGCGACACCTACGAGCAGATGAACATCCCGGCCGAGACGGTCGGCGACGCCGCCAACTACATGCTGGAGAACACCGAGGCCGTGGTGGCCGTGCACGAGGGCGTGCCGCTGTTCATCGAGCTGCCGACCTCGGTCGAGCTGGTCATCCAGCACACCGACCCTGGCCTGCAGGGCGACCGCTCCACCGGCGGCACCAAGCCGGCGACGCTGGAGACGGGCGCCGAGATCCAGGTGCCGCTGTTCGTCACCACCGGCGAGAAGGTCAAGGTCGACACCCGCGACGGCCGCTACCTGGGCCGGATCAACAACTGATGGGTGCCCGCAGCAAGTACCGCAAACGCGCGGTCGACGTCCTGTACGAGGCCGACCTGCGCGACGACGACGCCGTGACGCTGCTCGCGGGGCGGGTCGGCTCGCCCGACGTGCCCCCGGTCAACGACTACACGATCGCCCTGGTCGAGGGCATCACGGCCAATCGGACGCGGATCGACGAGCTGATCTCCGAGCACGCCGAGGGCTGGACCCTGGCCCGGATGCCGGCGGTGGACCGGGCGATTCTGCGGCTGGGCGTGTACGAGCTGCTGTGGGCGGCCGACGTGGACGACGCGGTGGCCATCAGCGAGGCCGTGGAGCTGGCCAAACAGTTGTCCACCGACGACTCGCCGCGCTTCGTCAACGGCGTGCTGGACAGCATCGCCCGGATCGCGGTGCACCTGCGGGCGGCGCTCTAGCGTCGATTCAAATCTGGAAGGCCGCACCGCCCGTTGCCGGGTGGTGCGGCCTTCCAGCGTTTGTCCCCAGGCTGTTGCGCGCGTGGCGCCGGCTCAGTCCTCCTTGGAGGGCCTTGCCTCGGGCGGTAGGACGCCCCAGTCGATCAGCTGCTCGGTGAGCTCACCGGGCGTCATGTCGTAGATGATGGCCAGCGACCGCAGGTCCTCGGTGCGGATGGAGAGCACCTTGCCGTTGTAGTCGCCGCGCTGGCTCTGGATGGTGGCGGCGTAGCGGGCCAGCGGGCCGACCTTCTCCGCCGGCAGCTGTTGTAGCCGCTCCAGGTTGATGACGATCTTGGTCGCCGGCTCGGCCCCGGACGGCACGCGGCCCTCCGGCAGCAGCTCGGCCACCGGCACGCCGTAGAAGTCCGCCAGCTCGGCCAGCTTCTGCACGGTGACCGCCCGGTCGCCGCGCTCGTAGGAGCCGACGACGACCGCCTTCCACCGACCGCCGGACTTCTGCTCGACGCCATGCAGTGACAATCCCTGCTGCTGGCGGATGGCGCGGAGCTTGGCCCCCAGCGCCTTGGCGTAATCGCCCATGTGGCGGTTCTCCGTTCATTCGCCCCGTCGGCCGGTAGCCATCGCCGCGGGGAGCCTGAGATCAATACGCAGAGTAATGGTCGCTCGCTGTCGTCACCAGGTCAAGCTGACTTCGCTGCGTCATGCGGGGGAGGGGGGTCCAACCACCCGGAAGGGCTACGGAGCGTGGCTGGTAACGTGGCCCCTGAACTCGGCAGATGCCGAGTTGACCCGACGTCCTTTAAGGACCCGTCCGGTGAGGCGGGGAAGGAGGTCCACCGTGGCGCCGCGTGTTCGTGGCGCGACGGACCCGGCCGAGCGCGAGCTCCTCTCGGCCGGCGATGTCGCGCGCACCATCGCCCGAATGGCCCATCAGATCATCGAGAAGACCTCGATCGGCGCAGACGACCCTCCTGGGCGCGATGCGAGGCCGGTCGTCCTACTGGGCATCCCCAGTCGGGGCGCGCCCCTGGCCCGCCGGCTGGCCGAGCTGATCGCCGAGTTCAGCGAGGTTCGAGTCCCCGTGGGCGCGCTCGACGTGACCCTGTATCGGGACGACCTGCGCCGTAGGCCGAACAGACCACTGGAATCGACCACCCTGCCCGAGGGTGGCATCGACGACTGCCTGGTGGTTCTGGTCGACGACGTGCTGTTCTCCGGCCGCACGATCCGCGCCGCCCTCGACGCGCTGCGCGACGCCGGCCGCCCGGCCTCGGTCCAGCTGGCCGTGCTGGTCGACCGCGGCCACCGCGAGCTGCCGATCCGCGCCGACTACGTGGGCAAGAACGTGCCGACCTCCCGCAGCGAGGAGGTGCACGTCTGCTTCGCCGAGGTCGACGGGCGCGACGGCGTGTACCTGCGACGGGAAGCTGACCTGTGAAACACCTGCTCTCCACCGACGGCCTCGACCCGGCGCAGGCCACCGCGGTGCTGGACACCGCGGACACGCTCAAGCGCACGCTGCTGGGCCGCGAGGTCCGCAAGCTGCCGACGCTGCGCGGGCGCACCGTGGTCACGATGTTCTACGAGAACTCCACCCGCACCCGGGTCTCCTTCGAGGTCGCGGGCAAGTGGATGAGCGCCGACGTGATCAACGTGTCGGCCGGCGGCTCCTCGGTCGGCAAGGGCGAGTCGCTGCGCGACACCGCCCTCACGCTGTCCGCCGCCGGCGCCGACCTGGTGATCGTCCGGCACCCGGCCTCCGGCGCGGCGCACCGCCTGGCCAGCTGGCTGGAAGGCACCGGCACCGGCGTGGTCAACGCCGGCGACGGCATGCACGAGCACCCGACCCAGGCGCTGCTGGACGCGGCCACCCTGCGGGAGCGGCTCGGGCAGATCGCCGGCCGCCGCGTCGCCATCGTCGGCGACGTCCTGCACAGCCGGGTCGCCCGTTCCAACGTGCACCTGCTGACGGCCCTGGGCGCGGAGGTGGTGCTGGTCGCGCCGCCGACCCTGCTGCCGACCGGCGTCGAGAACTGGCCGGTGGCCGTTTCGCACGAGCTGGACGCCGAGCTGCCGGCGCTGGACGCCGTGATGATGCTGCGCGTGCAGGCCGAACGCATGCACGGGGGTTTCTTCCCGTCCGCGCGCGAGTACTCGATCGCCTACGGCCTCAACGAGCGCCGTCTGTCCCTGCTGCCCGAGCACGCCGTCGTGCTGCATCCCGGGCCCATGCTGCGCGGCATGGAGATCTCCGCGGTCGTCGCGGACTCGCCGCGCGCCGCCATCACCGAGCAAGTCCGCAACGGGGTGCACGTCCGCATGGCCGTGCTGTACCACCTGCTCGCGGGAGAGGAAGAAGCCGCATGATGCTGATCAAGGGAGTCCGGCGCTACGGCGAGGGCGACCCGGTCGACATCCTGGTGCGTGACGGCGTGATCGCCGAGATCGGCCCGAATCTCGACCACGACGTCGAGACGATCGACGCCGACGGCCTGGTCGCGCTGCCCGGGTTCGTCGACCTGCACACGCACCTGCGTGAGCCGGGCCGTGAGGACACCGAGACGATCGCCACCGGCTCGGCCGCGGCGGCGCTGGGCGGCTACACCGCCGTGTTCGCCATGGCCAACACCGACCCGGTCGCCGACAACGCCGTGATCGTGGAGCACGTGTGGCGGCGCGGCCGCGAGGTCGGCCTGGTCGACGTGCACCCGGTCGGCGCGGTCACCGTCGGCCTGAAGGGCGAGAAGCTGGCCGAGCTGGGCACCATGGCCCGCAGCCAGGCCAATGTCCGCGTGTTCTCCGACGACGGCCACTGCGTCAGCGACCCGCTGATCATGCGCCGGGCCCTGGAGTACACCAAGGCGCTGGACGGTGTGATCGCGCAGCACGCCGAGGAGCCGCGGCTGACCGAGGGCGCGCAGGCCCACGAGGGCGAGCGGGCGGCCCGGCTGGGCCTGGCCGGCTGGCCGGCGGCGGCCGAGGAGTCGATCGTGGCCCGGGACTGCCTGCTGGCCAAGCAGACCGGCGCGCGGCTGCACGTCTGCCACGTCTCCACCGCCGGCACGGTCGACGTGCTGCGGTGGGCCAAGGAGCGCGCCACCTTGGTCTCGGCCGAGGTGACGCCGCACCACCTGCTGCTCACCGATGAGCGCCTGGCCACCTACGACCCGGTGAACAAGGTGAATCCGCCGCTGCGCACGGAGTCGGACGTGCAGGTGCTGCGGGAGGCGCTGGCCGAGGGCGTCGTCGACTGCGTCGCCACCGACCACGCCCCGCATGCCCCGCAGGACAAGGACTGCGAGTGGTCGGCCGCCCGCCCGGGCATGCTCGGCCTCCAGACCGCGCTGTCCATCGTGATCGAGACGCTGGTGCGGCCGGGCCTGCTGGACTGGCGCGGCGTCGCCCGGGTGATGAGCGAGAAGCCGGCCGAGATCGCCGGCCTCGCCGACCAGGGCCGGCCGCTCATGGTCGGCGAGCCGGCCACGCTGACGCTGGTCGATCCGCATGCCACGTGGACGGTGCGGGGCGCCGAGCTGGCCAGCGTCGCCGGCAACACCCCGTTCGAGGGCATGGAGTTGCCGGGCGTCGTGCGCACCACGATGCTGCGCGGGCGGGTCACCGTGTCCGAGGGGAAGGTCCAGGCATGACCAGGCTGGTGTTGGTGATCCTCGTGCTGGCCTTCTTCGTGCTGTGCGCCGCCGCGATGTGGTGGGGCTGGCGCAACAAGGCCCGCCGGCAGGCGCGGACGCTGCCGGCCTTCCCGACCGCGCCGGCGGAGCTGGGCGGCGAGCTGCTGCCCGAGCAGACCGGTGTGTACGTCAGCACGACGCTGGACGACAGCTGGCAGAACCGGGTCGCGGTCGGCGACGTGGGCTTCCGCTCGGAGGCCACGCTTCACCTGCACGACAAGGGTTTGCTGATCGAGCGGGTGGGCGCGAGCCCGGTCTGGATCCCGCGGGACGCGGTGCGGGACGCGCGCGTCGGCCAGGGTCTGGCCGGCAAGGTGATGTTCGGCGACGGCCTGCTCATCGTGCGATGGCAGGTCGAGGACCAGCTGCTGGACAGCGGGTTCCGGGCCGACGAGAAGGAGCACTACCAGGAGTGGGTGACCGCGCTGCGGTCCATGGCAGGCGTTGGAGGTGGCGCGCAGTGAGCGCACGCGAGCAGGCGGCGTTGGTGGTCGAGGATGGTCGGGTTTTCCGCGGTGAGGCGTACGGGGCGCTGGGCGCGTCCCTGGGCGAGGTCGTGTTCTGCACGGGCATGACCGGCTACCAGGAGACCCTGACCGATCCCTCCTACCACGGGCAGATCGTGGTGCAGACCGCGCCGCAGATCGGCAACACCGGCTGGAACGACGAGGACGACGAGTCGTCGCGGATCTGGGTTTCCGGTTACGTGGTGCGCGATCCCGCCCGCCGCCCGTCCAACTGGCGGGCCACCCGCTCGCTGGACGAGGAGCTGGTCCGGCAGGGCGTTGTCGGTATCGCCGGGGTGGACACCCGGACCCTGACCCGGCACATCCGCGAGCGCGGGGCCATGCGGGCGGGGGTGTTCTCCGGCGACGCGCTGTCCGATGTGGACACGATGCTGGCGCGTGTGCAGGCCGCCCCGCAGATGAAGGGTGCGGACCTGGCCGGCGACGTCACCACCGCGCAGACCTATGTGGTGCCGGCCGATGGCGAGCGCCGGTTCCGGGTGGCCGCGCTGGATTTGGGCATCAAGTCCAACACGCCGCGCATGATGGCCGCCCGCGGCATCGAGGTGCACGTCCTGCCGCTGACTTCCAGCCTGGACGACATCCTCGCGGTCGAGGCGGACGGCGTGTTCCTGTCCAACGGCCCGGGCGACCCGGCCACCCAGGACCACGGCGTCGCGCTCACGACAGGCGTGCTGGAGCGGCGGATCCCGTTGTTCGGCATCTGCTTCGGCAACCAGATCCTGGGCCGCGCGCTGGGCCGGGGCACCTACAAGCTCCAGTACGGCCACCGGGGCATCAACGTGCCGGTGATCGACACCGCCACCGGGCGGGTCGCGATCACCGCGCAGAACCACGGCTTCGCCCTCGAAGGCGAGCCGGGGGAGCGCTTCGACACCCCGTTCGGCGCGGCCACCGTGTCGCATTACTGCCCGAACGACGGCACGGTGGAGGGCCTGCGCTGTCTGGAGGCGCCGGCGTTCTCCGTGCAGTACCACCCCGAGGCCGCCGCCGGCCCGCACGACGCGGCCGCCCTGTTCGACGAGTTCTGCCAGCTGATGAGTGAGGCCCGCTGATGCCGAAGAGGACCGACATCTCCCACGTCCTGGTGATCGGGTCGGGTCCGATCGTGATCGGCCAGGCCTGCGAGTTCGACTACTCGGGCACGCAGGCGTGCCGGGTGTTGCGGGAGGAGGGCCTGCGCGTGTCGCTGGTCAACTCCAACCCGGCCACGATCATGACCGACCCCGAGTTCGCCGACGCCACCTACATCGAGCCGATCACGCCGGAGTTCGTGGAGAAGGTGATCGCCGAGGAGCAGGCGCTGGGCCGCCCGGTCCAGGCGATCCTGGCCACGCTGGGCGGGCAGACCGCGCTGAACACGGCCGTGGCGCTGCATGAGCGGGGCGTGCTGGAGAAGTACAACGTCGAGCTGATCGGCGCGGACATCGACGCGATCCAGCGCGGCGAGGACCGGCAGCTGTTCAAGGACATCTGCGCCTCGGTGGGCGCGCAGACGCCGCGTAGCCGGGTCTGCAAGTCCATGGACGAGGTCCGTGAGACGGTCGCCGAGCTCGGCCTGCCGGTGGTCATCCGGCCCTCGTTCACCATGGGCGGCCTGGGTTCGGGCATGGCCCACACTCCCGACGAGCTGGAGCGGCTGGCCTCGCTGGGCCTGGACGAGTCGCCGGTGACCGAGGTGCTCATCGAGGAGAGCGTGCTCGGCTGGAAGGAGTACGAGCTCGAGCTGATGCGGGACCGCAACGACAACGTCGTGGTCATCTGCTCGATCGAGAACATCGACCCGATGGGCGTGCACACCGGCGACTCGGTCACGGTCGCGCCGGCGATGACGTTGACCGACCGCGAGTACCAGCACATGCGTGACGTCGGCATCGACGTGCTGCGCGCGGTGGGGGTGGAGACCGGCGGCTGTAACATCCAGTTCGCCATCAACCCGACCACCGGCCGCATGGTCGTCATCGAGATGAACCCCCGCGTGTCCCGGTCGTCGGCGTTGGCGTCGAAGGCGACCGGCTTCCCGATCGCCAAGATCGCCGCCCGGCTGGCGATCGGCTACACGTTGGACGAGATCCGCAACGACATAACCGGCGAGACGCCCGCCTCCTTCGAGCCGACCCTGGACTACGTGGTCGTGAAGGTGCCGCGGTTCGCGTTCGAGAAGTTCCCCGGGGCCGACCCGACGCTGACCACGACCATGAAGTCGGTCGGCGAGGCCATGTCGATCGGCCGCAACTTCAGCGAGGCGTTGAACAAGGCGCTGCGCTCGATGGAGACCAAGGCCGCCGGCTTCTGGACCCAGCCCGACCCCGAGGGCGCCACGCTGGAGAACACGCTCAAGGCGCTGGAGCGGGGCCACGACGGCCGGCTCTACACGGTCGAGCGGGCGCTGCGGCTCGGCGCTTCGGTGGACCAGGTGCACGAGGCGTCGGGCATCGACCCGTGGTTCATCGACCAGATCCTCGCGCTGGGCGAGCTGCGTGAGGAGATCGTGGCGGCGGCGGTGCTGGACGAGGCGCTGCTGCTGCGGGCCAAGCGGGCGGGGTTGTCGGACCGGCAGATCGCCTCCCTGCGGCCGGAGCTGGCCGGTGAGGACGGCGTCCGCACCCTGCGCCACCGCCTCGGCGTGCGGCCGGTGTTCAAGACCGTGGACACCTGCGCCGCCGAGTTCGCCGCGCTGACGCCGTACCACTACTCGGCCTACGAGTCCGACCCGGCAGCCGAGACCGAGGTGCTGCCGCAGCGGGAGAAGCCGAAGGTGCTGATCCTCGGCTCCGGCCCCAACCGCATCGGGCAGGGCATCGAGTTCGACTACTCCTGCGTGCACGCGGCCATGGAGCTGCGCCGGGCCGGGTTCGAGACCGTGATGGTCAACTGCAACCCGGAGACGGTGTCCACCGACTACGACACCTCCGACCGCCTGTATTTCGAGCCGTTGACCTTCGAGGACGTGCTGGAGGTCGTGCACTCCGAGCGCGAGTCCGGCACGGTGGCGGGCGTGGTCGTGCAGCTGGGCGGGCAGACCCCGCTCGGGCTGGCCCAGCGGCTGGCCGATGCCGGAGTGCCGGTGGTCGGCACCTCGCCGGAGGCGATCAACTTGGCCGAGGACCGCGGCGCGTTCGGCGAGGTGCTGACCGCGGCCGGGCTGCCCGCGCCGAAGTACGGCACCGCGACGTCGTTCCCGCAGGCCAAGCGGATCGCCGACGAGATCGGCTACCCGGTGCTGGTGCGCCCCTCCTATGTGCTGGGCGGCCGGGGCATGGAGATCGTCTACGACGAGGACACCCTCGCCGGCTACATCGCGCGGGCCACCGAGGTGTCCCCGGAGCATCCGGTGTTGGTGGACCGGTTCCTGGACGACGCGATCGAGATCGACGTGGACGCGTTGTGCGACGGCGAGCAGGTCTACATCGGCGGCGTGATGGAGCACATCGAGGAGGCCGGCATTCACTCCGGCGACTCCTCGTGCGCGCTGCCGCCGATCACGTTGGGCCGCAGCGACCTGGAGGCGGTGCGCCGTTCCACCGAGGCCATCGCCCACGGCGTCGGGGTGCGCGGGCTGCTCAACGTGCAGTACGCGCTCAAGGACGACGTGCTCTACGTGCTGGAGGCCAACCCGCGGGCGTCGCGGACGGTGCCGTTCGTGTCCAAGGCGACCGCGGTGCCGCTGGCCAAGGCCGCCGCCCGCATCGCGCTGGGGGCGAGCATCGCGCAGCTGCGTGAGGAGGGCGTGCTGCCGGCCACGGGCGACGGCGGGCAGATGCCGGATGACTGCCCGGTGGCGGTCAAGGAGGCGGTGCTGCCCTTCCACCGGTTCCGCACGCCGGAGGGCAAGGGCGTGGACTCGCTGCTGGGGCCGGAGATGAAGTCCACCGGCGAGGTGATGGGCGTGGACTTCTCGTTCGGCAAGGCCTTCGCCAAGTCGCAGACCGCCTCCTACGGCTCGTTGCCGACCAAGGGCCGGGTGTTCGTGTCGGTGGCCAACCGGGACAAGCGGGCGATGGTGTTCCCGGTCAAGCGGCTGGCCGATCTGGGGTTCGAGGTCCTGGCGACCACGGGCACGGCTGAGGTGCTGCGGCGTAACGGGGTCGCCTGCACGGTGGTCCGCAAGCATTTCGAGGGCGAGGACAACATCGTGGACAAGATCCTGGCCGGGGAGGTGGACATGATCATGAACACTCCGTACGGCAACCACGGGCCCCGCGTCGACGGCTATGAGATCCGGACCGCGGCGGTGGCGCGGGACATCCCGTGCATCACGACCGTGTCCGGGGCCGCAGCGGCCGTCCACGGCATCGAAGCCCTCATCCGGGGGGACATCGGCGTGCGGTCGCTCCAGGACCTCCAGGCCGCGCTGAAGGGGGCGCAAGCATGATCGAGATCGAGTCCTTCGGGGCCCGGCTGGTGGCCAAGGTGGCCGCCGCCGGGCCGCTGGTGGTCGGCATCGACCCGCACCCGGGGCTGCTGTCGGACTGGGGCCTTCCGCTCGACGCGAACGGCCTTGAGCGGTTCGCGCTGACCTGTGTCGAGGCCTTCGGCGCCGAGGTGGCGCTGGTCAAGCCGCAGGCGGCGTTCTTCGAGGCCTTCGGCTCCCGCGGCGTGGCCGTGCTGGAGCGGACCATCGCCGAGGCCCGCGCGGCCGGCGCGCTGGTCATCGTGGACGCCAAGCGGGGCGACATCGGCTCCACCATGGCCGCCTATGCGACAGCGTTCCTGGCCGACGACTCGCCGCTGGCCGGCGACGCCGTGACGCTGTCTCCCTATTTGGGATTCGGCTCCCTCGATCCGGCTTTGGAGCTCAGCGAGAAAACCGGCCGCGGAGTTTTCGCGCTCGCCTTGACTTCCAACAAGGAGGGGCCGTCCGTGCAGCGGGCGCGCACCGACGAGGGAGTTTCCATCGCCCAGTCGATGGTCGACGCGGCCGCCGAGCGCAACGACGGTGTCCAACCGTTGGGCCATGTGGGTGTCGTCATCGGGGCCACAGTCGGGCGCACGGACCTGGATCTGTCTCACCTGAACGGGCCTGTGCTGGCCCCCGGACTGGGGGCCCAGGGCGGCACCGTCGCCGACCTGCGACGGCTGTTCGGCGGCATTTCCGGTCTCGTGCTGCCCAGTTCCTCGCGGGACGTGCTGCGGCACGGCCCCGATGTGGCGGCGCTGCGCGCGGCCGCGGTCGCGACCAGGGAATCCGTCCGCGAGCTGGGCGAATCCACAGGCGTGGCAGGGGATTTCGCGAGTTGATCTTGGAACCGCGCTGGTCGTGCATAGCACACGGGGCATCGGGGGCATATCACCGGTGGCGGTGATCGCGCCGTCGGGGGACCTTGGTAGTACTTCCTTCACGTCGTGACGGCCGCTTTGGTCGAGATGCACCCGACCGGGTGGGGGAGTGTCACCGCATTGGTTGCGTTGTCACCACGGGGACCCACGTTGTACCGGGCGGTACTCGATCGGTACGGTCGCGACACCGATCCCACTGAAGAACACCCACACCACGGAGGAGATCGTGGCCCTTCCCCAGCTGACCGAGGAGCAGCGGGCCGCAGCGCTGGAGAAGGCGGCTGCCGCTCGTCGCGCCCGGGCCGAGCTCAAGGAGCGCCTCAAGCGTGGCGGCACGAACCTGAAGGACGTGCTGACCGCCGCCGACACCGACGAGGTCCTCGGCAAGATGAAGGTCTCCGCACTCCTGGAGTCCCTGCCCGGCGTCGGCAAGGTTCGGGCCGCGCAGATCATGGAGCGGCTGGAGATCGCGACCAGCCGCCGTCTGCGTGGTCTCGGCGACCGTCAGCGCAAGGCCCTGCTGACCGAGTTCGGCGGCGAGTGAGCAAGTTGGCCGAGAAGGGGTCGGGCATCCGTGCCCGGCCCCGCCTCACCGTGCTGTCCGGCCCCTCGGGCGTCGGCAAGTCCAGCGTGCTCAGCGAGCTGCGCGGACTCGGTGAGGACGTGTACTACAGCGTCTCGGTGACCACCCGGAAGCCCCGCCCCGGCGAGGTGGACGGCGAGCACTACCACTTCGTCGACCGGGACGAATTCGACCGCATGGTGTCCGCGGGCGAGCTCCTGGAGCACGCCGAGTACGCGGGCAACTGCTACGGCACGCCCCGGCGGCCGGTCGAGGCAGCGCTGGAGCGGGGAACTCCAGCGATCCTCGAGATCGAGCTGCAGGGCGCGCGCCAGGTGCGGCGGGCGATGCCCGAGGCGCAGCTGGTGATGCTGATGCCGCCGACGTGGGAGGTCCTGGTGACCCGGCTGACCGGCCGGGGCACCGAGGATCCGGCGGTCGTCCAGCGCCGGCTGGAGGTGGCCGAGCGCGAGCTGGCCGCCGCCGAGGAGTTCGACGAGGTGCTGGTGAACTCCGATGTTCGTGCCGTTGCCCGTGAGTTGCTAACCTTGGTGGTCGGCTCGCCCACCGAGCGTGTGTCCAGCGAGCCGTGACTACCTCCAGGAGCGTTGTCTTGACCATCCCGAGCCACCTGACCGCCGTCGGCGAGCCCGCCTCCGCGCCGGAGGGCATCACCAACCCGCCGATCGACGACCTGCTGGAGCAGGTCAGCTCGAAGTACGCGCTGGTGATCTACTCGGCCAAGCGCGCCCGCCAGATCAACGACTACTACGCCCAGCTGGGCGAGGGCCTGCTGGAGTACGTCGGCCCGCTGGTCGAGCCGGGTCCGCGGGAGAAGCCGCTGTCGATCGCGCTGCGCGAGATCCACGCCGGCATGCTCGAGCACACCGAAGGCGAATGACGCCTCCCAGCGTCGTTCTGGGCGTGGGCGGCGGCATCGCCGCCTACAAGGCCTGTGAGGTGCTGCGCCGCCTGACCGAGTCCGGTCACCGGGTGCGCGTGGTGCCCACCGAGGCCGCGCTGAACTTCGTCGGCGCGGCCACCTTCGAGGCGCTGTCCGGCCAGCCGGTGGCCACCGGCGTGTTCTCCGACGTGCCGGCCGTGCCGCACGTCAAGATCGGCCAGACCGCCGACCTGGTCGTGGTGGCCCCGGCCACCGCCGACCTGCTGGCCCGGGCCGCCCACGGCCTGGCCGACGACCTGCTCACCGGCACGCTGCTCACCGCGCGCTGCCCGGTGCTGATGGTGCCGGCCATGCACACCGAGATGTGGGAGCACCCGGCCACCCAGGCCAACGTCGCCACCCTGCGCTCGCGGGGCGTGATCGTGGCCGAGCCGGCCAGCGGCCGGCTGACCGGCAAGGACACCGGCAAGGGCCGGCTGCCCGAGCCGGCCGAGATCGTCGACCTGGCCCGTCTGCTGCTGGCCGCCCCGTCGGCGCTGCCCCGGGACCTGGAAGGCCGCCGGGTCGTCGTGTCGGCCGGCGGCACCCGTGAGGCCCTCGACCCCGTCCGCTACCTGGGCAACCGCTCCTCCGGCAAGCAGGGCTACGCCCTGGCCCGGGTCGCCGCCCAGCGCGGCGCCGAGGTCACCCTGGTCGCCGGGCACACCGCCGACCTGGCCGATCCGGCCGGCGTGCGGGTGGTGCGGATCGCGTCCGCGGTGGAACTCCAGGACGCCATGCACGCCGAGAGCGCCGGGGCCGACGTGGTCGTGATGGCCGCCGCCGTCGCCGACTTCCGGCCGGTCGCGCCGGCCACGTCCAAGATCAAGAAGAACGGCATTGAGCCCGAGCCGATCCGGCTGGCCGTGAATCCGGACATCCTGGTCGAGCTTGTCAAGGCCCGTCCCACCGGCCAGGTGGTGGTCGGCTTCGCCGCCGAGACCGGCGACGAGACCGGGGACGTGCTGCACCACGGCCGGGCCAAGCTGGCCCGCAAGGGCTGCGACCTGCTGGTTGTCAACGCCGTCGGGGACGGGTTGGCCTTCGAGCAGGAGGACAACCAGGGGTGGCTGCTGTCGGCCGACGGTGACGAACGTCCCATCCCCCTGGGGTCGAAGTCTAGGCTCGCTGCCACAGTGTGGGATGCAGTCGGGACCTTGCTCGGGACTTGAGCGAGTATCTGCGTCACGCCCGGTACGGTTGACGCGATAAACGCGGGCGCGAGGGGCCGATGGGCGCCGCTGAACATCTGTGAGGAGTGTCGTGAGCCAATCCAGCCGGAGGCTGTTCACCTCTGAGTCGGTCACCGAGGGCCACCCCGACAAGATCTGTGACGCGATCAGCGATTCCATTCTCGACGGGCTGCTGTCCAAGGACCCGCGCAGCCGGGTCGCGGTCGAGACGCTGATCACCACCGGTCAGGTGCACGTGGCCGGCGAGGTCACCACCGAGGCGTATGCCGACATCCCCACCATCGTGCGGGAGAAGATCCTCGAGATCGGGTACGACTCGTCGGCCAAGGGCTTCGACGGCAACTCGTGCGGCGTCAACGTCGCCATCGGGTCGCAGTCCCCGGACATCGCCCAGGGCGTGGACACCGCCTACGAGTCGCGGGTCGAGTCGGCCGAGGACGAGATCGCCCGGCAGGGCGCCGGCGACCAGGGCCTGATGTTCGGCTACGCCACCACCGACACGCCCGAGCTGATGCCGCTGCCGATCGCCCTGGCGCACCGGCTGTCGCGGCGGCTGACCGCCGTGCGCAAGAACGGCGCGCTGCCCTACCTGCGGCCCGACGGCAAGACCCAGGTCACCATCGAGTACGCCGGCGACCAGCCGGTGCGGCTGGACACCGTGGTCGTGTCCTCCCAGCACGCCGACGGCATCGACCTGGAGAAGATGCTCGCCGTCGACGTCCGGGAGCAGGTCGTGCTGCCCGAGCTGGCCGAGCTCTCCCTGGACACCGAGAGCGTGCGGCTGTTCGTCAACCCCACCGGCCGCTTTGTCATCGGCGGTCCCATGGGTGACGCCGGCCTGACCGGCCGCAAGATCATCGTCGACACCTACGGCGGCATGGCCCGCCACGGTGGCGGCGCCTTCTCCGGCAAGGACCCGTCGAAGGTCGACCGCTCCGCCGCCTACGCCATGCGCTGGGTCGCCAAGAACGTCGTCGCCGCCGGCCTGGCCGGCCGGACCGAGGTCCAGGTCGCCTACGCCATCGGCAAGGCCGCGCCGGTGGGTCTGTTCGTCGAGACCTTCGGCACCGAGACCGTCGACCCCGCCAAGATCCAGCAGGCCATCACCGAGGTCTTCGACCTCCGGCCGGCCGCGATCATCCGCGACCTCGACCTGCTGCGCCCCATCTACGCCCCCACGGCCGCCTACGGCCACTTCGGCCGGCCCGACCTGGACCTGCCCTGGGAGCGCACCGACCGCGCCGACGCCCTGAAGTCCGCCGCCGGCGCGTGACCCAGCCCGTCCCCGACGAAGCCGCCCGTGACCTCTACGGGCGGCTTCGCCATTTCCTGCCCGGGGTGGTCCTCGACGTGGGCTGCGGCACCGGCGCGATCGCCGCCTCCCTCGCCGGTCCTGGCAGTCTTGGTCCAGCTCCTGCCGTCTCCGGCTTCTTGATCCTGCTCGACGCGGTCGATCTCCGAGGCCCTCTCGCGGCCGATTTTCCTTTTGTGCTCGGCGATGCCTGTGCCCTGCCCTTCGCCACCGGTTCGCTCGACGGCGTCCACCTGGCCCGCGTGCTCCACCACGTCTCCGACTGGCGCGTGGCCCTGACCGAGGCCAGCCGCGTCGTCCGCCCCGGCGGCGCCATCGCCATCACCCTCGGCGGCCGCATGTTCGCCTCCGAGCTGTCCCCGCTGCGCGACGCCGTCTTCGACGAGGGCCGCCGCCTCGGCCTCCGCGGGGCCCACCACCCGCACGGCCCCTCCGGCTACGAGGACCTCGACACCGTCTTGGGCGTGGCCGAGGTCGTCGAGGTCGCCTTTCCCCAGTCCGACACCCCACGCCAGGTCGCCCTCGACGCCGCCACCCACCCGTACGCCTGGCTCCCCGGCCAGGACCTCTCGCCCCTGCAAGCCGTCGCCGCCCAGGTGTTGGCCCGCTCCGGCTTCGACCCCGACGCGCCGATCGTGCACGAACGGGTCATCTCGTACCGGGTGTACCGCAAGGGGGAGTGACCGATGCCGGGCGACCCGGCCCCAGACAACACGCCGACGCCGCCCGCGGGCGTGCCGCTGCCCCACACCCCGCTGCTGCCACCCGCGCAGCCCTGGCCCGGCCCCACCGGCGGCTACCCCCAGCAGCCCGGCTACACCGGGCCGCCTGGGCCCGACTACTCCCAACCCCAGGGCGGCTATCCCAGCTATCTCGACACCCCGGCGCCCGTGGTGAGCAAGGCCGACCTCGACAAGCCGCCAGCGGACTTCGACGGCTGATGGTCCCCAGCAGCTGGCTCACCGTCGTCCTGTTCCTGCTTCTGGTCTCGCCCGGCCTGCTGTTCGACCTGCTGGCCCTGCGCCGCCGCACCGGCGCGGTGGAGTCGGCGTTCCACGAGACCAGCCGAATCGTGTTGGCCAGCCTCGGCTTCACCGTGCTCGCGCTGGCCATCCTTGCGTTGGTGGGCGCAGTGTTCCCGGACCTGCCGCCGGATCCCAAGGGCCTGTTCGACCCCAACGGCGTCTACGCGGCGGACCACTGGCCGGCGGTGGTCGGGGCGCTGGCGGCGGAATCGGTGCTGGCCCATGGCGCGGCGCTGCTGACGCACTGGCTCCTGGTTCGGCACGGGGGCGCCACGATCCGCGCGGTCAGCGCCTGGACGGCGTTGTTCCGCCGAGACTGCCCGCCCGGTCATCGCGCGTACGTCCGGGTCCGCCTCACCGGCGGCATCGTCTACACCGGCTCGGTCCTGAGCTTCACCTCCGACCTGCCGCTGGCCGACCGGGAACTGGTGCTCGGCCCGCCGCTGTACAGCAAGACCGGCGACCGCCAGCTGTCCGCGCTGCCGCCCGACTACACCCGCATCCTCATCCGCGGCGCGATGATCGAGACGATGGCGGTGGAGTACCGGCCGTCGGCCCCCGGGGCGCCCGGCCAGCCCGACGGCATATGACCAACGTCATTGGCATTGAGGCTTGATACGCTTTTGACGCCGCGCTAGTGATGCCGGCCGGGTATTACAGACGACAATACAGGTCTTGGACGTGGTGTACCCCCGCGGTGCATAGTTGGTTCACGGTCCCGATTCGGTAGTGGGTTTTCCGTCCCGTCCGACCGGGATTCCCGTGAAAACCGAACTGCCGTGTCTTCATTGTCGTGAAGGGTGGGGCAATGTCTGATATCGGTCGTCGTGCCGTTTTGGCGGGAGGTGGACTCCTGGCCACCGGCGCCGCCGTCGGTTCGTTCGGCGTCGGATTGGCGGGAGCAGCCCCGACATCGGGCGGACAGCCGAGTGCGCAGTCGAAGAATTTCCGGTCGATCGACGCTGCCCTGCGAACCGCGGTGGACGACGGCACGGTGCTGGGCGTCGCCGCGATGGGCGCGACCTCGCTACTTCTGGGTCGACCCGGTCAAGAACGTGACCGGCGCCCTGTTCATCCAGATCCGGCCGTTCTACGACGCTCGTGTCGTTTCTCTCTACGGCGCGTTCGAAAGCGGCCTGTACCGGGGACTGGGTCGCGCCTGATGGTGCTATTCATCTCATTCTGCAAGGGGAGTCACAATGGACGACAAGCAACCGAATTCACTGCGGGAGTCGTTGGTCGGGTCCTGGGCACTGGTCTCGTGCGTCGAGACCGACGTCGAGACCGGCGAGGTGTTCCTGCCGATGGGCGCGACACCGACGGGATTCATTCTCTACACCCACGACGGCTACATGTCGGCACAGCTCAGCGCCCCCGACCGCGCCCGGTTCGCCGCCGACGACATGTACCGGGGAACCCCCGACGAGTACACCGCCGCCGGCTTGAGCTATCTCGCCTATTCCGGTCCCCACCAGGTCGACGAGGCCCGCCGGACGGTCCAGCACGGCATGGCGGTCAGCGCCTTTCCGAACTGGGCCGGCGAGCGACAGCTCCGTCTCGTCGAGTTCGACGGCGACCAGCTCACCCTGCGGACCGACCGTCCCAGCATGTTCGCCGGCAGCCTCAAGGACGCGACCGCGGTCTGGCGTCGAGCCAGCTTCAACGCCTGAGACGGCCGGTCACCGGACCGCGAACTAGCCCCAACGTAACTAGCGTAAGTACGTTGGGGCTAGTTCACGCGACGGCGAGCCGGACGCGGTAGGTCCACCACCAGGTCAGCTCCCGTAGAGCTCGGCCAGCCCGACGAGCAGGACGCCGTCACGTTCATCGACCCGGCGTAGCTCGTCGCTGAAATCTGTTGTGCTGAACAGACCGAGGACGGCTCCTGAGCTGTCGTGTCCGGAGGCCGTCAACAGATCGCGGATGTGCTCCAGCCGGTGCAGTTGTGCGACGCCGGGGCCACGGTCGCGGCACTTGGCCTCGCCGATGAACGTCACCGCGGCACCGGTGGTCCGTGGCCGGGCTCCGCGCTCCAGCGACAGGATGTCGATCTCGTGGCTGGTTCGGTGCTCCCGGCACGCGATCGTCGCCTGGCCGGTCGCGCCGACATCCAGGCCGGTTTCGGCACGCGCGTATCGGGTGACCCATTCCGTCGCGAGCGCCTCGAAGTGCGGACCGTAGATCTTGGAGTCGACGGTGTGCCCGACCGAGGTCCACACCTCCTCGCTGTGGCCCGCCTCCAGATCGGCAAGGTGCGGCTCGACCACGAGGTGGTGCAGGCGCACCAGCGGATCGGCGACGCGTACCACCGGCCTGCGGTCGAGCAGCATGTCCTGGATCCGTTCCACGAAGCCCGCCGACTCCAGCATCGCGAGCTGGTGACTGAGCGAATTGGCCGAGCGACCCAGCAGACCGCCGATCTTCGTCGGCGAGCTCTCGCCGGCGGCGATCGCGGCCATCAGCGACCAGTAGACCGCGGTCTCCCGGATCCGGGGGTCCTCGTGCACCACCCGGTTCGCCTCGTCGAACAGGGGCGCGCTCGGCCGCAGCACGTTGCGGGCGAGCCAGTGCCCAATGCGGGTGGGATCCTCCGGCACGGTCGGGTTCAGCACCAGATCCCGATATCCCGGCGTGCCACCGACCAACGCGTTGTGGACGAGCGCGGCCGCCGGGTTGTCGATGCCCCAGTAGTCGCGGGCGGCCCGATAGCCGAAGGGCTTGACCCGGAGTTCGAGAGCTCCCCGCCCTCGCAGCGCCTTGGTTCCAGAGAGCAACTCGGACATGACGGAAATCGCCGACCCGCACAGGATCAGCCGCAGCGGCACGGTGTTGGTCGTCGAACCCGGGCCGACACGGTCGTAGATCGCCTGCACGATGGACGGCAGCCCTGGTGTCTCGTTGATCAGGTAGGGGAACTCGTCCAGCACGATCAGACTGGGTCCGCCGGCATGGTGCCGGCTTGCCATCAGGCCAGTCGCCGTCGTCAGCGCGGCTTCCCAGTCGGCGAAGGAGAGATTGCCCGCGGGCAGACCGAGCCAATCGGCCAACGAGTCGGCGAACCGGCGGATGTTGACCGTCTCGGTCTGTTCGGTGGCCAGGTGATACAGGCCGCCGCAGGCGTCGGCGAGCCTCCTGAGCAGGTATGACTTGCCCTGGCGGCGGCGGCCGTAGACCACGGCGATGCGCAGCCCGGGCAGCTCCGACTCGGTGAACTCCACCAGGTCGGCCCACTCGGTCTCGCGGCCGAACACGTCGGCTGGCTTGATCAGCACCGCGCCCTCCAACTAGCCCCAACGTAACTAGTATAAGTACGTTGGGGTTAGTTCACGCAACGGCGAGACGGACGCGGTAGGTCCACCACCAGGTCCGTGCCTCGGGGATGCGGCGGTGGGCGACGGCGCGGAGGCGGGTGAGGCCGATCTCGTCCTCGGTGATGCCGCGTTCGAGGAGGGCGACGACGCCGCCCTGGCTGCGGAGGATGTCGACGAAGCGGGCGGCGTCGCCGGTGTCCTGGGCGTGCACGGCGACCTCGGTGACGTGGCGGAACAGGCCGCTGTCGCGCAGGCGTGACACGTGGTCCGCCTTCGTGGCGTATGCGGGACGAACGCCGTGTTTCACTTCGAGCACGCGGTAGTGGGCCTCGACGGCTCGGTACTCGGCGTCGCACTCGGGGTCGACGGCGGGCGGCCAGTCGCAGTCGAAGGCGGCGAAGACGCCGCCGGGGCGGAGGATGCGGGCGATCTCGGGGAACGCCCGGGCGGGGTCGAACCAGTGCAGGGCCTGGCTGGCGGTGACGACGTCGGCGCAGTGGTCGGGCAGGGTGGTGGCCTCCGCGGCGCCGTCGACGACCCGCAGGCCCCGGGCGGCGGCGATGGCCCGCATGCCGGGATCGGGCTCGACGGCGATGGCGGCCGGCCACAGGGCGGTGGCCAGGCCCGTGCCGGCGCCGAGATCGACGACGTCGGGGTCCTCGACCCCGCACCACTGGGTGATCAGCTCGGTGAGGACGGCGGGCGGCGCGGGGCGGACGCGGTCGTACTCCTCGGCGAAGCCCCCGAATCGGCTCGTGGCGTCGGTCATGCCCCGAGACGGTAGCAGTACGTACGTACGGTTTGCTAGAGCCTCAGACGGCGCTCATCACGTGCTTCACCCGGGTGTAGTCCTCGAAGCCGTAGGCCGACAGGTCCTTGCCGTGCCCGGAGAGCTTGAACCCGCCGTGCGGCATCTCGGACACCAGCGGCCCGTGGGTGTTGACCCACACGCAGCCGAAGTCCAGCCCGGAGGTCACCCGCAGGATCCGCCGGTGGCTCTCGGACCACACCGACGAGGCCAGCCCGTACGGCACGCCGTTGGCCAGCGCGACGGCCTCCTCCTCGGAGGCGAAGCCCTGCACGGTGATGATCGGCGCGAACACCTCCTCCTGCACGATCTCGTCGTCCTGGCGCAGCCCGGAGATCACGGTCGGCGCGAAGAAGAAGCCCCGCTCGCCGACCCGGTGCCCACCGCAGTGCACGACGGCGTGCGCGGGCAGCCGGGAGATGAGGCCGGCGACCCGGTCGAGCTGGGCCTGGCTGTTGAGCGGCCCGAAGTCGGCGGCCTCGCGGGGGCCCCGGCCGGTGCGCTGCGCGGAGGCGGTCTTGGTCAGGGCCTCGACCAGGTCGTCGTGCACGTCGTCGTGCACGAGCACGCGGCTGGCGGCGGTGCAGTCCTGGCCGGCGTTGTAGAAGGCGGCGGCCACGATCTTCTCGGCCACGTCGGCCACGTCGACATCGGGGAAGACGATCACGGGGGCGTTGCCGCCCAGCTCGAGATGGGTGCGCTTGAGGGTGGCGGCGGCACTGGCGGCCACCTGCATGCCGGCCCGGGTGGAGCCGGTGATCGACACCAGCGCCGGGACCGGGTGCTCGACCAGCAGTCGCCCGGTGTCCCGGTCGCCGCAGATCACGTTGACCACGCCGGCCGGCAGGTACTCGCCGGCCAGCTCGGCCAGCAGCACGGTGCTGGTCGGGGTGGTCTCGGCCGGCTTGACCACGGTGGTGTTGCCGGCCGCGACGGCCGGGGCGATCTTCCACACGGCCATCATCAGCGGGTAGTTCCACGGCGTGATCTGCGCGCACACCCCGACCGGCTCGCGGCGGATCGTCGAGGTCAGCCCGGTGGCGTACTCGCCGGCCGAGCGGCCATCCAGGTTGCGGGCGGCGCCGGCGAAGAACCGCAGGGCGTCCACGCTGGCCGGGATCTCCTCCTCCAGCACCACGTGCCACTGCTTGCCGGTCTCGGCGCACTCGGCGTCGGCCAGCCGCGTCGCGTTGTCCTCGACGGCGGCGGCCAGCCCGAGCAGGGCGTGCGCGCGGTCGGCGGGCGTGCTGCGCCGCCAGCCCTCGAACGCGGCGGCCGCGGCCCGGGCCGCTTTGTCCACATCGGACGCTCCGGAGACCGGGGCGCTGTCGCTGACCTCGCCGGTCGCCGGGTCGACGACACCGGCCCTGAGACCGTCCACACCGGACAGTCGCTCGCCGTTGATCACGTTGTGGGCCATGGCACCTCCTGGTGGGTCGGCGCGAACATCTGCAACCTGGCCGGCAGCACGACGACGCTCGGGCCGTCGGCCGCCAACGAGTTGATCATGTCGGACGCCAGCCGGTCCGGAGTGCTCAGGGTCGCCGGCACCCCGAACGACCTGGCCAGCGCCACGAAGTCCGGGCGGGTCAGCTCGGTCCCGTACGGGGTGTCCATGTACTCGCGGAGAATCCCATAGCCTCCATCATCCACGATCAGCCAGGTGACGCGCAGCGCGTGCTGGGCCGCGGTGGCCAGCTCGGCCAGCCCGTACATCGCCCCGCCGTCTCCGGAAACGGCCAGCACGGGCCGGTTTTCCCGCTGCGCGGCGGCCGCCCCGACCGCGGCCGGAAACGCCCAGCCCAGGCCGCCTGAACCCTGCGCGCTGTGCATGCCGCCGGACCGCGGATCCCAGGCTGACCAGGCCCAATACCCGAGAATTGTCATGTCCCAGAAGGTGGGGACCTCGTCGGGCAGCGCTTCCCTTAGCGTGCCCAGAATGGAGCGCTCCAACATCAAGTCCTGCCCGTTCAGCCGCGCCTGCACGCGGGCGAGCAGACCGGCGGTGTCGGGCGCGGTTCGCTCCCGCGCGCCGACGTGTTTGACAACTTCGGACAGAAACTCCCCGGCGTCGGCGTGGATCCCCAATGCTGGGTGGTTCGCCGCCAGTCGTGTCGCGTCGGCGTCCACCTGCACGACCCGGCCGCCCGGCCGGAAGGTGCCGTAGTTGGTGGACAGTTCGCCCAGTCCGGAGCCGACGACCAGCAGCACATCGGCCGAGGCCAGGAACTCAGTGGTGTGCCGGTCCTCCAGCCACGAGCGCAGCGACAGCGGGTGGTCCCACGGGAACGCGCCGCGACCGCCGAAGGTGCAGGCCACCGCCGCGCCGAGGCGTTCGGCCAAGGCCAGCAACGCTTCCTGCGCGCCGGCCCGCACCACGCCGCCGCCGGCGAGGATCATCGGCCGCTCGGCCGCGTCGAGCAGTTCCGCCGCCTCCGCGACCAGTTCTGCTTGCGGTCGCAAGGTTCTCGGCTCGCCGTCGACCGAGACCACCGGCGGCTGCACGGTCGGGCCGGCCAGCACGTCCTGCGGAATTTCCACCCATACGGGTCCGGCGGGCGCCGTCGAAGCGGTTCGCCACGCCTCGGTCAGCGCCGCCGGGATCTGCGCCGAGGTGCGGACCACGTGCACGGACTTCACCACATCGCGGAAACTCGCCTGCTGGTCGGGAAGTTCGTGCAGGTAGCCGCGTCGCCGGCCGCCGAGCCCGTCGGACGGGATCTGGCTGCTGATGCCCAGCACCGGCGACGAAGATGAGACGGCCTCATGTAGTCCGGCCAATGTGAGCAATGCGCCGGGACCCGTCGACACGACCAGCGGAGTCACCCGGCCGGTGACCCGCGCGTGCCCGTCCGCGGCGAACGCCGCCGAGGGCTCGGTGCGGTTGCCGACGTAGCGCAGATCGGAGCGCCGCAGCGCGTCGAACAGGCCGAGCGCGTGCTGACCCGGCTCGCCGAACACCGTGTCCGCGCCGAGCGCCGTCAACGTCTCGACAACCAGATCGGCGCCGGTGCGGGTCACGCCGAGACTCCCATCGACAGCAGCGACACCAGGTCGTAGGCGACGTGCGAGGCGGCGACCGAGGTGATCTCCGCGTGGTCGTAGGCCGGGGCGACCTCGACCACGTCGGCCGACACCAGGTTCGCGCCCGCCAGCCCGCGCAGGATCTCCAGCAGCTCGCGGCTGGTCAGGCCGCCGGCCTCCGGCGTGCCGGTGCCGGGGGCGTGGGCCGGGTCCAGCACGTCGATGTCCACCGACACGTACAGCGGCCGGTCGCCGATGCGTTCCCGCAGCCCGCCGACCACCTCGTCCACGCCCCGCCGCAGCACGTCGGCCGAGGTCACGACGCCAAAGCCCAGGTTCTTGTCGGCGATCAGGTCCGCACGGCCGTACAGCGGGCCGCGGATGCCCACGTGGCACAGCGCCGACGTGTCCAGCACGCCCTCCTCGACCGCCCGCCGGAAGGGCGTGCCGTGGGTGTAGGACGCGCCGAAGTAGGAGTCCCAGGTGTCCAGGTGCGCGTCGAAATGCAGCAGCGCCACCGGGCCGTGCCGCCGGGCCAGGGCCCGCAGCAGCGGCAGCGCGATCGTGTGGTCGCCGCCGATGCTGACCAGCTTCGCCCCGTCGTCCAGCAGCACGCCGGCCGACCGCTCGACGGTGGCGATGGCCAGCGGGATGTCCATCGGGTTGGCCGCGATGTCCCCGGCGTCCACCACCTGCGCCCGTTCGAACGGCGACACGTCCAGGCCCGGGTTGTACGGCCGCAGCAGCCGGCTGGCCTCCCGCACCGCCGCCGGGCCGAACCGCGCGCCCGGCCGGTAGGACACCCCGGAGTCGAACGGGATGCCGACCACGGCCACGTCCGCCTTGCCCACCTGGTCGATGCGCGGCAGCCGGGCGAACGTGGCCGGCCCGGCGAAGCGCGGGACGACGGACGAGTCGGTCGGGCCGATCGGGGTCATGCATTCACTCCAGCGAGTCGTTGTTCCCAGTTGTGCAGCACGGAGTCGGCCGTGCGCGGGGTGGCCAGGCTGACCGCGACGTACACGACGAGGCTGGCCAGCAGGCCGAAGTAGATGGGCTGGTCGGCGAGCAGGCCGTAGGCCAGCATGCTCGCGACGACGACCACCGCGCCGGCGATCATGGAGGCGATGGCTCCGACCCTCGTGCCACGCCGCCAGAGCAGGCCGCCGATGATCGCCACCAGAAGGCCTCCGACCAGCAGGTTGTAGGCCACGGTGAGGGCGGCTACCACATCGTCGACCACGATCGCAATCAAGATCACCACGACCCCCAGCGCGAGGGTCGCGACGCGGTTGGCGCGGACCCCGCCGCGGCGGAGGATGTCGTTCTGGGCGACGGTCGAGCAGGCGATCAGCGCCCCCGAGGCGGTGGACATCATCGCCGCCAGGGCGGCGGCCAGGACCAGCCCGCGCAGGCCGGCGGGCAGCAGGCCGGTGACGATCGTGGCGAACGCGTCGTCGGGATTGGGCAGGTTCGGGTACAGCACCTTGGCAGCGCTGCCGATCAGGGCGCCGGCGATGGCGTAGACGACGCAGTACAGGCCGGAGGTGAGGCCGCCGGTGGTCGCGACGCGCGGGGTGCGGGCGGTGAACACGCGCTGCCAGATGTCCTGGCCGATGAGCAGGCCGAACACGTAGATCAGCAGGTAGGTGACGATGCGGCCGGCGCCGATCGAGCCCACGTCGAAGAAGCTGGCCGGCAGCTGCGCGTGCAGGCCGCCGAAGCCGCCCACCGCGACCAGGGCCGTTGGCAGCAGGATCAGCAGGATGCCGACCGTCTTGACCACGAACTGCACGATGTCGGTGAGCGTGATCGACCACATGCCGCCCAGCGCCGAGTACAGCACCACGATGACGCCGCCGATGATCACGCCGCCCACCTTGGGCAGGCCGAACAGCACCTCGAACACGGTGGCGTAGGCGATGGTGGAGGTGACCGACAGCATCAGCGTGTAGCCCCACATCACCACGCCGGACACGATGCTGGTGGATCCGCCGTAGCGCAGGTCCAGCATCTCGGGCACGGTGTAGACCTTCAGCCGCACGATGCGCCGCGCGAAGAACGCCGACAGCGCGAGGATGCCCAGCCCGATGGTGAACACCAGCCAGGCCCCGGAGATGCCGAACTGGTAGCCGAGCGCGATGCCGCCGATGGTCGACGCGCCGCCGATCACGACGGCGGACATCGTGCCGGAGTACATCGCGAAGCCCAGCCGGCGGCCGGCGACCAGGTAGTCGCTGCGGGTGGTGGCGCGGCGCATGCCCCACCAGCCGACGCCGACCATGCCCAGCACGTACGCCGCGATCACCACGTAGTCGAGTGCCATCGGCTTCCTCCTGTCGTTCAGGTCACCCTAGGAAGCGACGGCGTGCACCTCACCTGGACGAAGTGCACAATCTCCAGCCATGACGTTGGGTCGAACGTCCACAGTTCCGCTGGCCGACCTGGTGCGCCGGCCGGAGTTGGGCCTCGTCGTGCTCGCCGGGGCCGACCGGCTGGACCGCCCGATCCGGTGGGCGCACGTGAGCGAGCTGCGCGACCCCGTGCCGTACCTGCTGGGCGGCGAGCTGCTGCTGACCGCGGGCGTGAACTTCCCCGAGGACGTCGACGGATACGTGCGCGGGTTGGTCGCGGCCGGCGTGCAGGCGCTGGGCTTCGGCGTCACACCCGTCTACGACGAGGTGCCGGCCTCGTTGGTCGACGCCTGCGTGCGACAAGGTCTGCCCTTGGTTGCGCTACCGGCCACTACACCCTTCCTTGCTGTCAGCCAGGCCGTGGGTGTGGCGCTGGCCGCGGCCGAGCATGCCGAGCTGCGGTGGCTGTCCGAGGCGCAGGCGGCGCTGACCCGCGCGGCGCTGCGCCCCAATCCCTTGCCGACGCTGGTCACCGCATTGGCCGACCTGTCCGACTGGTGGTGCGCGCTGCTGGACGACGCCGTGGTCGCGAAGGCGGGAATCGAGGAGATCGATCCGGTGGTCGTGCACATGGCTCGGCGGCTGCGCGCCGTCAGCGGCCGGCGCAGCGGTTCGACGGAGGTCGGATCGTGGCATGTCGTCGGATATCCGGTCGCCGCCGCCCGGGTCCTGGTCGTCGGCGCGGCGCGGCCGTTCTCCGTCGCCGACCGCGCGGTCATCGCGGTCGCGTTGGCACTGCTGGCTTTGGCCGATCGGTCCGACGGTCGTTCGGTCACGAAGATGTTGCTCGGCGACGACCCGCACGAGGGCTACCGGGTCGTGCGCGGGCAGCGGAAAGCCCGTGGTGACGCGGAAATCGACCTCGGCACCGGGCTGGTCGACGCCGACGGCGACCGGATGCGGGCGATCGTCACCACCGTGCCGGATGTTGTCGCGGCGCAAACGGCCGGCTGGCTGCTGGCGGTGAGTTCCCCGGTGGGCGTGGGCGATCTGCCGTCTGCCGACCGGGAAGCCGCACGGATGCTGGAACGGGCCGTCGCCGCCGGCCGGCCGGTCACCGTCGACGACGGTGTGTCGGGTTTGGTCGATCCCGAGGCGGCCGCCCGATTCGCCGCGACCGTGCTGGCGCCGTTGGCGACCCGGCCCGAACTTGTCGAAACACTGCGGATCTGGTTGGCGTGCAACGGGAACTGGGACCGCACGGCCGCGGAGCTGGGCGTGCACCGCAACAGCGTGCGGCACCGGATCGGCGTGGTGGCGCGGGAACTGGGCGTGGACCTGGCCGACACGCAGCGGCGCATGGAACTTTGGTTCGCTTTGCGCTGGTCTGACTGAATCAAGGGTTCGGGCCAAGGGGTTTCCCGCTACACCAAGGGGTTTGGCGAACCTAGCGTCTCCCGTGCAGCGCACTCACCCCTGCACGAGGAGAACCCTGTCGTGAAGTCGCCTCTGCGCATCGCCGTCGCGGTGCTCGCCCCGCTGGCCGTGATCGGCCTGGCCACCCCCGCCAGCGCCGCCCCCGCCGCTCACATCCACAAGCCGCTCAACCACGGCCTGTCCCACAGCACCAGCGGCAACTGGGCCGGCTACGCCGTGACCGGCGGCACGTTCACCAGCGTCTCGGCCAGCTGGGTGCAGCCGTCGGTGAAGGCCACCTCGCAGGACGCGTACTCCAGCTTCTGGGTCGGCATCGACGGCGACGGCAGCAACTCCGTCGAGCAGCTCGGCACCGAGGTCGACTACATCAACGGCCGCGCCGAGTACTACGCGTGGTACGAGATGTACCCGGCCTACCCGGTCAACTTCAGCGACACCGTCAGCCCCGGCGACCACTTCACCGCCTCGGTCACCGAGGCCAGCGGCGGCAAGTTCACGCTGAAGATCTCCGACGACACCCGCGGCTGGAGCCACACGGTCAGCAAGACCTACGCCCAGGCCGCGCTGGCCAGCGCCGAGATCATCGCGGAGGCGCCGTCCGACTCCAACGGCACGCTGCCGTTGGCGAACTTCGGCAGTGTGAACTTCACCAATGCCACCGCCAACGGCAAGGCCATCGGCAGCCAGAGCTACGACCCCATCACCCAGGCCAGCGGCAGCACCACCAAGGACGCCGTGTCCGGCCTGACCGGCGGCAACGCCTTCACCTGCACGTGGAAGCACGTGTGACCCAGGCCATGAAGCACGGGTGACCCCGGTCATCCGACCGGCCGACCTTCGATAGATCAACTTCGCCAGGGATCCCCCAGAATTCAACTCTACTCGGCGAAGCTGGCAGTCCGTCGCCTGTGGACTCGGGAGCCCCTTCCGGCAACGGAAGGGGCTTTTCTGGTAGACCTCAGGGCGTGGCACCCAGCGGGCAGGTCCGGCGCGGTGAGCGGCAGCCCGCCGCCACCGCCGCGGTCGCGCGGGTCAGCGTGGACGTGCCGCTGCCGTATCACCTGGATTTCCCGTTCGACTACCGGATTCCCGCCGAGTGCGACGCCGACGCCAAGCCCGGGACGCGGGTGCGGGTGCGGTTCCGGGGCAAGCTGACCGACGGCTTCCTGCTGGAGCGGGTCGAGCACACCGAGGTCGCCGACAAGATCAAGTACATCGAGCGGGTGGTGTCCCCGGAGGTCGTGCTCACCCCCGAGATCCACGCCCTCGCGCGGGTTGTCGCCGACCGCTACGTGGGCTCGCTGGCCAACGTGCTGCGGCTGGCTGTGCCGCCGCGCCACGCGCGCGCCGAGGCGAAGGCCGCCGACGAGCCCGTGGGACCGCCCGAGCGGCCGGCGGCGGACGGCTGGCAGCGCTACACCCGTGGCCCGGCCTACCTCGACGCCCTCGCGGCCGGGCGGTCGGCCAACGCCGTGTGGCAGGCGCTGCCCGGCGAGGACTGGCCCGCGCGGCTGGCCGAGGTCGCCGCCACGGTCGCGTCGGCCGGCAAGGGCGTGGTCGTCGTGGTGCCCGACTACCGTGACGTGAACCGGGTCTTCGCGGCGTGCCAGCGACTCATGGACGGCGTGGTGGCGCTGTCCGCCGACCTGGGGCCGGGGGAGCGGTACAAACGGTGGCTGTCGGTGCTGCGTGGCACCGTGCGCGTGGTTGTCGGCACCAAGGCCGCCACGTTCGCGCCTGTCGCCGATCCGGGGCTGTTCGTCGTGTGGGACGACGGCGACAGCGGGCACGCCGAACAGCTCGCGCCGTATCCACACGTACGGGATGTGTTGGTGCAGCGGGCCCATATGGCCGGGGCGTCGCTGCTCGTGGCCGCCTTCGCCCGTACCGCCGAGGCGCAGCTGCTCGTGGACACCGGCTGGGCCCCCGAGATCGTCGCCGCACGGGAGCAGCTGCGCGCCGCGGCGCCACGGGTCACCGCCATCGGCGAGACCGACGTCCAGCTCGCACGGGACGAGGCCGCCCGCACAGCGCGGCTGCCGGCCATCGCCTTCGAGGCCGCGCGCGAGGCGTTGAAGGCCGGGCGGCCTGTGCTCGTGCAGGTGCCACGTCGGGGCTACGTGCCGGCGCTCGCGTGCGCCAACTGCCGCGTGCGGGCCCAGTGCCGCAAGTGCGCCGGGCCGTTGTCGCTTCCCGGCGGCAACGACAACGGCGCGCCACGACCCGCCGAGTGCCGCTGGTGTGGGGCCGTGGAGGTCATGTTCCGTTGCACCGCTTGCGGTTCACGGCGACTGCGGGCCGTGGTCGTCGGCTCCAAGCGCACCGCCGAGGAACTGGGCCGCGCCTTCCCCGGCTTCGTCGTCCGGACCTCCGGCGCCGGCGAAGTGCTGGCCGAGGTGCCCGACGCCCCCGCCCTCGTCGTCGCCACGCCCGGGGCCGAGCCCCACGCCGTCGGCGGCTACGGCGCCGCGCTGCTGCTGGACGGCTGGGCCATCCTCGGCCGCGCCGACCTCCGTGCCACCGAGGAGGCCCTGCGCCTGTGGATGACCGCCGCCGGCATGGTCGTCCCCGCCGCCGCCGGCGGGCGCGTCATCGTCACCGCCGAGTCCAGCCTGCCCACCGTGCAGGCCCTCGTCCGCTGGGACCCCGTCTGGCACGCCGCCCTGGAGCTGTCCGGCCGCACCGAGCTCGGCTTCCCGCCCGCCGTCCGGATGGCCACCATCGACGGCGTCCCCGACGCCGTCAACGCCGTGCTCGACGACCTGCGACTGCCCGGCACCGGTGAGATCCTCGGCCCCGTTCCCCTGGGCGAGGACAAGGAACGCGCCCTCGTCCGCGCCTCTCGCGCCGAGGGCCGCGCCCTGGCCGAAGCCATCGCCGCCGCCGTCCGCGTCCGCACCGCCCGCAAGGACCCCGACCAGGTCCGCGTCCGCATGGACCCGCTGGAGCTGCTCTAGCAGATATTCGCTGGTCACGGCGCTGGTAGGATCAGTTTTCCGAGCAGGCTGGGAGGGCGAGGATGGCGGCCGCGGGCCATCACACGGGCGAGTCGATGACGCTCGACGAATTCCTAGCGCTGCCGGTCGACAACGCCTACCGCTACGAGTTGGCCGACGGAGAACTACACGTCAACGCGCGCCCGATCCAGACCCACCTGCGCGCGGCCCGGCGGCTGGCCAACCAACTCGACGACCAGCTCCCGCCCGGCCTGGAGGCCGTGGTCGAGCCGGACGTGGTCGTGAAGAGCGTCCCCAAGGGACGGGTTCGCATCCCGGACCTTGTTGTCGCGCGCGAGGAATGGGCCGACGAGCGACGGCTGACCGCCGCCGAGGCGCTGCTCGCGGTGGAGCTCATCTCGCCGGGGAGCTGGCGTGAGGACCTGATCGTCAAGCCGGTGGAGTACGCCGAGGCCGGCATCCCCCACCTGTGGGTCATCAGCCTGGCCGAAGGCCCGGTGACCCTCGCGCCCTATCGGCTGGTGGAGGGCGACCGCCATTACCAGCAGGGCAGGCCGCTGACCGGCGCCGTCGACCTCGACGCGCCCTGGCCGCTCACCCTCGACCTGGACTCCCTCACCACGCCGCGCTAGCGCCAATCACATGGGCTGTCGTTTCGTCGCAGGCGACGTCGGCGTTGACGCCGGGCGGCCCTCAGCACATCGGCTGCGGCGGGGGGCGTCGTCGCCGACACCGCCACGCTCTGCCAGCTCGCGCTCGATCTCGGCGAGCAGCTGCCGGTTGCGCTCGAAGACCGAGCGTCCCTCGTGGACGTCGATTTCTGAGGTCATGTCGGTATTGTGGACCTAATTGACTGTGCCCTGGTCGAGGATGTCGCCTTGGGCGTCGCGGAAGACGAGGGTGACCGGGCCGGGGGTGGGGACCTCGGCGATGAAGGTGCCCTGCGAGACGACGGCCGGGATGCCGTTGGCGGTGACGACGGTGCCGCCGGCGACGCTGAGGGTGCCGTAGACCAGGCCGTTGTCGTGTATGGCCTGGTACGGGGTGTCCTGGGTGAGTCGTTGGGTGGTCACCGCTGACCAGTGGGTGGAATGCCCGTTGGAGATGAGGCAGATGCCGAGGGTGTCCTCCAGGGGCTTGGTGGCGAGCTGCACGCTGTCGCCGTTGGCGCGGACGAGGTACGCGCCGGTGCTCCAGGTGCCGGGGTCGGCGTGGCACTGGTCGACGAGACGTTGGTACGCAGCCAGGTCGGAATCGGTGGTGGTGGGGCTGGCGGCGGGGGGAGCGGGGTTGTGGGCGGGAGAGAGGAGCAGGGCGGCGCCGAAGGAAGCGGCGACGACGAGGGCGGCGGCGGCCAGGTAGGGGGCGCGGCGGCGAGGGGCGGGGCGGACACCGGGCAGCACGCGCTGGCGCAGCCGCATCCGGACCTCGGGCGGCATCTGCTGGTACGGGGGCAGTTTCACAGCTCCTCCTGCAACAGCTCACGCAGCCGCGCGCGGGCACGGGACAGCCGGGAGCGGACGCTGACTTCGGTGACGCCGAGCACGGCGGCGGCGTCGGCGGTGGGGATCTCGCCGAGCAGGCACAGGCGCACGGCTTCCTGCTCGGCCCGGGGCAGCAGGTCGACGGCCCGCAGCACCCGGCTCATGCCCTGATCGGAGTCGACCTGGTCGGCGACCCGGTCGGCATGGTCGTCGACGTCCGGCCCCAGCGGCAGCCGCGCGACCAGGGCCTGGAACCGGGTGGCCCGGCGGAACTCGGTGCGGGCCAGGAAGCCGGCAACGGCGTACAGCCACGGCCGGGCGCTGTCGCGGACCAGGGTGAGCTCGGCCCGCCGCCGCCAGGCGGTCAGGAAGGTCATGGAGGTGAGGTCCTCGGCCAGCGTCCACGAGGCGGTGAGCCGGTAGGCGTGGTTCCACACGGCCTCGGCGTGCCGCTCGAACAGCTGGGTGAAGGCCTCATCACCACCGGCGGCCCACAGCTCGCCGTCGCTGGGACCAAGCACCCGTTCCCCCTGCCTCATGCCATGAGGTGGCCGGCACACCGCCGGTTGTTGCACCGGATTCTCATCCTCGGGGATGACCACGGGGACCAGACCGGGCGGCGACGCGGGATGACGGCCGGCGGGACGAACCTTGAGCCATGACCACACTGACCACCGCCACGAACCCGATCACCGTCCGCTGGCCGTCGCCGCTGATCACCGGGGCCCGGTTCGCCGGCCACTTCGTGCTGGCCCTGGCCACGGTGCTGTTCGTGGGCGCTGACCACGCAGAGTACTGATCTCCTAGACTGGGACGGCAAGGCTCGTCCAGCCCAGGGAGACCAGTGACAGTCCAGCCCATCCGCCTGTTCGGGGACCCGGTGCTGCGCACCCGCGCCGCCGAGGTCACCGACTTCGACAAGGAACTCCGCGGCCTGGTCGCCGACCTGTGGGAGACCATGGAGGACAAGGGCGGCGCCGGCCTGGCCGCGCCGCAGCTGGGCGTGGGGCTGCGGGTGTTCACGTATCACTGCGACGGCTTCGCGGGCCACCTGGTCAATCCCACCTTCGACGTCGTGGGCGAGGAGATGCAGGACGGCCCCGAGGGCTGTCTGTCCATCCCCGGCATGTCCTGGGACTGCAAGCGGCACCTGCACGTGGTGGCCAAGGGCTGGAACATGCACGGCGAGCCGATCGAGGTGGAGGGCAGCGAGCTGCTGGCCCGCTGCATCCAGCACGAGTCCGACCACCTGGACGGCGTGCTGTTCCTGGACCGGCTGGACCCGCAGACCCGCAAGGAGGCCATGAAGGCCATCCGCGAGGCGGAGTGGTTCGCCGGTTCGGTGCCCACGATCAAGCAGAGCCCGCACAGCCTGTTCGGCGGTGGCCACTGATGCGGCTGGTCTTCGCCGGCACGCCCGAGGTGGCGCTGCCGTCGCTGCGGGCCCTGATCGCGTCCGAACGGCACGAGGTGGCGGCGGTCGTGACCCGGCCGGACGCCCCGGCCGGCCGCGGCCGGCACCTGGTCCGCAGCCCCGTGGGCGCGCTGGCCGACGAGCACGGGATCGAGGTGCTGACGCCGGAGAAGGCGGGCGCGCCGGAGTTCCTGGAGCGGCTGCGGGAGATCGGCCCCGACTGCTGCCCGGTCGTCGCCTACGGCGCGCTGCTGCCGCAGCGGACGCTGGACGTGCCGCCGCAGGGCTGGGTGAACCTGCACTTCTCGCTGCTGCCGGCCTGGCGTGGCGCGGCCCCGGTGCAGGCCTCGATCCGGGCCGGCGACGAGATCACCGGCGCGAGCACGTTCCGCATCGTCAAGGAGCTGGACGCCGGCCCGGTGTTCGGCGCGCTGACGGTCGAGGTCGGCGAGCACGAGACGGCCGGCGAGCTGCTGGACCGGCTGGCGGTCGCCGGGGCGGACCTGCTGGTCGCGACCCTGGACGGCATCGAGGACGGCACGCTGGTGGCCCGCGAGCAGCCGGCCGACGACAGCGTCAGCTACGCGGGCAAGATCACCGTGGACGACGCGCACCTGGACTTCGCGCACCCCGCGGTCGCGGTGGACCGGCTGGCCCGGGCGGTGACGCCGGAGCCGGGGGCCTGGGCGCTGTTCCGGGGCGAGCGGCTGAAGCTGGGCCCGGTGCGGCCGTCCGATGTGGACGACCTGGCCGCCGGCGAGATCCGGGTGGAGCGCAAGCGCGTGCTGGTCGGCACCTCCACGGTTGCGGTGCAGCTGGGCGAGGTGCAGGCGCAGGGCAAGAAGCGGATGGCCGCGACCGACTGGGCGCGCGGCACCAGGATCGAAGCAGGGGAGCGGTTGGCGTGACGGAGCGAAGCGGCGGACCGGGCAGGCGTCCGTCGAGGCCGCAACGCCAGCACCCGCCGGCGAGGCGGCAGGGTCCGCGCCGGCCGCCGGAGGACGACCCGGCCCGCCAGGCGGCCTGGGACACGCTCAAGGCGATCCGCGAGCGGGACGCCTACGCCAACCTGGTGCTGCCGAAGCTGTTGCGGGAGCGGCGGATCAGCGGCCGGGACGCGGCGCTGGCCACCGAGCTGGCCTACGGCGCGGCCCGGGCCAAGGGGCTGCTGGACGAGATCATCGCCGCCTGCTCGGACCGCCCGCTGTCCGAAATAGACGGACCGTTCCTGGACGCGATGCGGCTGGGCGCCTACCAGCTGCTGCGCACCAGGATTCCCTCGCACGCCGCGGTGGCGTCCACTGTGGACCTGGTGCGGTCGGCGCACGGCTCGGGGCCGGCCGGCTTCGTCAACGCCGTGCTGCGCCGGATCGGCGAGCAGGACGAGGCGGCCTGGGTGGACAAGCTGGCCCCAGAGGACCCGATCGGCCGGCTGGCGCTGGCCAACGCCCACCCCAAGTGGATCGCGCAAGCGTTTGCCGATGCCTTGGGGGACAAGGGAGACGACCTCGCCGCCGCGCTCAAGGCCGACGACGCCCGGCCGGCCGTGCACCTGGCCGCGCGGCCGGGCGAGATCAGCAACGAGGAACTCGCCGCCATCGTCGGCGGCGACGTCGCGCCCTACTCGCCGTACGGCGTGCACCTGGAGGCCGGCTCCGGCGACCCCGGCGACCTGGAGCCCGTGCGCGAGCGGTTCGCCGCCGTGCAGGACGAGGGCAGCCAGCTGTGCGCCCTGGCCCTGACTCGCGCGCCGCTTGAGGGCCGGGACGAGCGGTGGCTGGACCTGTGCGCCGGCCCCGGCGGCAAAGCCGTCCTGCTGGGCGCGCTGGCCCACCTCCAGGGCGCCACCCTCGACGCCGTGGAGAAGGCCCCGCACCGCGCCGAGCTGGTGCGCAAGGCCGCCACCGGCCTCGACATCACCGTGCACGTCGCCGACGGCCGCGACCCCGGCCTGCCCGAGGGCAGCTTCGACCGGGTGTTGGTCGACGCCCCGTGCACCGGCCTGGGCGCGCTGCGCCGCCGCCCCGAGGCCCGCTGGCGTCGCAAGCCCGACGACGTCGCCGAGCTCACCAAGCTCCAGCGTGAGCTGCTGACCTCGGCGCTGCGCCTGGTCCGTCCCGGCGGCATCGTCGCCTACGTCGTCTGCTCGCCCCACCTGCGGGAGACCATCGGCGTCACCAGCGACATCGTCCGCAAGGGACTGGCCGATGCCGTCGACACCAGGGAGCTGTTCCCGGGCGTTCCGCTGCTCGGCGACGGGCCCCACGTGCAGCTCTGGCCGCACCGGCACGGTGCCGACGCCATGTTCTGCCAGCTGCTGCGACGCCCCTGAACAGCGTAAACCGGGCCGCCACACGGCTCGATCGGGTGTCAGATCGCTAACGGCGGCGCTGTTCGGCGGCGGGACCGGCGCGGTCGTCGTAGCGTCGCGCAGCATGACCACACCTCAGGACCCGTACGGGCAGGGCCAGCCCAACCCGTACACGCCGGGACAGCCCAACCCGTACGGACAGAACCAGCCGAGCTACCCGCCGCCGGCGCCACCACTGCACGAGGGTGAGCTGCGTGGCGCGCAGAACCTGCCCGCGCCCCAGCCGGTGCAGATCTCGTTCTGGCTGTGGGTGGCGACCGTCGTGCTGGGCATCGTCAGCGCGGTCGTCGGCTTCGCGCAGCGCGACACGCTGTTGGCCACGCTGCGCGCGGCCAACACCCAGCAGCTGAGTGAAGACGCGTTGCAGACCGTCGCCACGGTGAGCCTGGCCTTCGCGGCCGTCATCGCGGTCGTCTTCGCCGGGTTGTACCTGCTGTTCGCGTTCAAGGCGCGGGCCGGGCGCAACTGGGCCCGGATCGTGCTGACCGTGCTCACCGCTCTCCGGGTGGTGTTCCTGGCGACCGGGTTCTCGGTGTTGAACCTGCTCACGGTGCTGGCGGCCGTGGCCGCCACGGTGCTGCTGTTCCTGCCGGAGGCGAACCAGTTCTACACCGCGTCGAAGCGGGTCCGGTAGCACCAGCCGAGGAGAGTGGCCGTGATCGAAGCCGTTGGCCTCACCAAACGCTACGGGCCGACGCTCGCGGTGGACGACCTGTCGTTCACCGTGAAGCCCGGCCGGGTCACCGGGTTTCTCGGGCCGAACGGCGCCGGCAAGTCCACCACGATGCGACTGATCCTCGGTTTGGACCGGCCATCGGCCGGCGTGGTGCGCATCGACGGCAAGACCTATCACGAGCTGGAGCGGCCGCTGCGCGCGGTCGGCGCGCTGCTGGACGCGAAGTGGACGCATCCCAACCGCTCCGCGTACGCGCATCTGTTGTGGCTGGCCAAGTCCAACGGCCTGCCGACCCGCCGCGTGCACGAGGTCCTGGACCTGGTCGGACTGGCCGCGGTGGCCAAGCGGCGGGCCGGCGGCTACTCACTGGGCATGTCCCAGCGGCTGGGCATCGCCGCCGCGCTGCTGGGCGATCCCGGGGTGCTGCTGTTCGACGAGCCGGTCAACGGCCTGGATCCCGAGGGCATCGTCTGGATCCGCACGTTCATGAAGAGCCTGGCCGCCGAGGGCCGCACCGTGCTGGTGTCCAGCCACCTGCTGTCGGAGATGTCGGTGACCGCCGACGAGCTCATCGTGATCGGCCGGGGCAAGCTGATCACCCAGTGCGGCACCGCCGAGTTCATCGAGCAGGCCTCGGCGGCCCGGGTGTTCGTGCGCAGCCCCCAGCTGCCGGCGCTGCGGACTGCGCTGGCCGGCAAGGGTTTCACCGCCGAGGACGACGGCGAGGGCCTGCGGGTGCACGGCGCGACCACCGAGGAGATCGGCGACATCGCGGCGGCGATCGGCGCGGTGGTGCACGAGCTGAGCCCGCAGCGCGGTTCGCTGGAGGAGGCGTTCATGGCGTTGACCGAGGACGAGGTGGACTACCGCACCACCGAGGCCGACGTCGTCACGGAAGGGGCCTGACGTCATGGCGCTGCTGACCGTGGAGCGCATCAAGCTGTTCTCCACCCGTTCGCCGTGGTGGTGCGTGATCCTGGCCGTCGCCCTGACGGTCGGCTTCACCATCCTGTTGGTGGCCAACAGCGGCGGCCTGCTGCCGCTGACCGTGAGCACCACCCAGCTCGCGCACAACTTCGGGCTGATGGTGATCATGGTCATGGCGACCCTGGCCATCACCACCGAGTACCGGTTCGGCACGATCAAGGCGACCTTCCAGGCGGTGCCCGACCGCACCGCCGTGCTGCTGGCCAAGACCGTCGTGGTCGCGGCGCTGGCCGGCGTGGTCGGCGAGGTCGTGGCGTTCGCGTGCTGGGGCGTGTCCCGGCTGATCAAGCCGGACGCCGACCTGGCGTTGCAGACGGCCGGCGACTGGCGCAACGTCGCCGGGGTCGGGCTGGTCTTCGCCGGCGGGGCGGTGCTGGCGCTGGGCGTTGGCCTGCTGGTCCGGCAGACCGCGGCGGCGGTGGCGGCGATCCTGGTCTGGTCGCTGCTGGTGGAGAGCCTGGTCGGGCTGATCCCGACGATCGGCGTGAAGATCCAGGCCTGGCTGCCGTTCCTGGTCGCCAGCCACTTCCTGAACGGGGACCAGGCCGCCACCACGGCCGGCGGCCCGGGGGCGACCGGCGGCATCGACTACGCCTTCGGCCCGTGGGTGTCCCTGCTGTACTTCGCCGGGGTCGCGGTCGCGGTGCTGGCCGCCGGCGTGGTCACGGCCAACGTGCGGGACGCGTGAGGTGCGGTGTGACCTACGGCCTATCGGGGCGATCGGCGAGGGACCTAATACATGCGGGTCCGGCAACTAGACTCGGTTCGTGCCACAGTCGCCGCTGATCGCCCCGAGCATCCTGTCCGCCGACTTCGCCCGGCTGGGCGAGGAGGCCAACGCCGTGGCCGGCGCGGACTGGCTGCACGTGGACGTGATGGACGCCCACTTCGTGCCCAACCTGACCCTGGGCCTGCCGGTGGTGCAGGCGATCCGCAAGGCCACCGACATCCCGCTGGACTGCCACCTCATGATCGACGACCCGGACCGCTGGGCCATCGGCTACGCGGAGGCCGGGGCCTACAACGTGACGGTGCACGTGGAGGCGGCCAAGGACCCGGTGAAGATCGCCAAGGACCTGCGGGCCGCCGGCGCGAAGGCCGGCCTGTCGGTCAAGCCGGGCACGCCGCTGGAGCCCTATGTGGACGTCCTCAAGCACTACGACACGCTGCTGGTCATGTCGGTGGAGCCGGGCTTCGGCGGCCAGTCGTTCATGCCGGAGGTGCTGGACAAGGTGCGCACGGCCCGCCGGCTGGTCGACACCGGCCACCTGACGCTGGTGGTGGAGATCGACGGCGGCATCAACGACGACACCATCGAGCAGGCGGCCGACGCCGGCGTGGACTGCTTCGTGGCCGGCTCGGCGGTGTACGGCGCCGCGGATCCGGCCGAGGCGGTCCGCAAGCTCCGGGCCAAGGCGGCGCGATGAGCCCCGGGGCAGTCGACACGGCGATGCGCGCGGCGATCGAGGCCAGCGAGCGGACACGGGGCTTCACCAGCCCGAACCCGCCGGTGGGCGCGGTGATCGTGGCCGCCGACGGGACGATCGCCGGCGTCGGCGCGACGCAGCCGCCCGGCGGCCCGCACGCTGAGGTCATGGCCCTGCGCGCGGCGGGGGAGCGCGCCCAAGGCGGCACCGCCTACGTGACCCTGGAGCCGTGCTCGCATTACGGCCGCACGCCGCCGTGCACGCAGGCATTGCTGGCCGCGGGCATCAAGCAGGTGCACTACGCAGTGTCCGACCCCAACCCCCGAGCGGCTGGCGGGGCCGACGTGCTGCGGGCCGCGGGCGTGGCGGTCGAGGGCGGCCTGCTGGCTGAAGACGTGGAGCGGGGGCCGCTGCGGGCGTGGCTGCACTACGCGCGCACGGGCCGTCCACATGTGACATGGAAGTACGCGGCGAGCCTGGACGGCCGGGTCGCGGCCGCCGACGGCACGAGCCGCTGGATCAGCTCCCCGACCTCACGGGCCGAGGTGCACGACATCCGCCGCAAGGTGGACGCCATCGTCGCCGGCGCCGGCACCGTGCGCACCGACGACCCGCAGCTGACCGCCCGCGAGGAGGACGGCACGCTCGCCACGCGGCAGCCGCTGCGCGTGGTCGTCGGCGTCGGCGAAATAGACCCCGCCGCCCGCGTGTTGGACGACGCGGCGGAGACGCTGCACGTGCGGAGCCACGACCCCGACGAGGTGTTGGCCGCACTGGCCGAACGGGGAGTGGTGGACGTGCTGCTGGAGGGCGGGCCGCGACTGGCCGGTGCGTTCCTCCAGGCCCACCGCGTGGACCGCGCCCTCGTCTACGTCGCGCCGATGCTGCTCGGGGCCGGCCCCGCCGCGCTGCTGGACGCCGGCGTGAACACCATCACCCAGGCGCTGCCTTTCGGCATCGAAGACGTCACCATGAGCGGACCCGACGTGCGGATCTCCGCAGTGCCGGTCAAGACCGAGTAAGAGGGAGATCCCCGTGTTCACCGGGATTGTGGAGGAACTGGGCGAGATCGTCGCCGTTGAGCAGCTGCCCAACGCGGCGCGGTTGACCGTGCGGGGCCCGCTGGTCGTGTCCGACGCCAAGCACGGCGACTCGATCGCCGTGAACGGGGTGTGCCTGACGGTGGTGGAGACCACCGAGGACACGTTCACCGTGGACGTCGTGGACGAGTCGTTGCAGCGGTCCAGCCTGGACAAGATCCACGAGGGCGACCGGGTCAACCTGGAGCGCGCGATGGCCGCCGGCCAGCGCCTCGGCGGCCACATCGTGCAGGGCCACGTGGACGGCGTCGGCCTGTTCCTGGAGCACAACGACGGCGGCCTGACCAAGTTCGCCATCCCGGCCTCGCTGTCGCGCTACCTGGTGCGGAAGGGCTCGGTCACCATCGACGGCATCTCGCTGACCGTCGTGGACGTCACCGACGACACCTTCTCGGTCGCGCTGATCCCGACCACACTGGAGCTGACCACGATGGGCCGCCGCCAGCCCGGCGACCGGGTCAACATCGAGGTCGACGTGCTGGCCAAGTACGTGGAGCGACTGGCCACGCCGCATCTCGCCGCGCTCAAGGCGTCGCACGAGGAGGTCCGGTGAGCAACCCCATCAGCGCGAACGCCGCCATCGAGCAGGCCATCGCCGACATCGCCGCCGGCAAGGCGGTCGTGGTGGTCGACGACGAGGACCGTGAGAACGAGGGCGACCTGATCTTCGCGGCCGAGAAGGCCACGCCCGAGCTGATCGCCTTCATGGTCCGCTACACATCCGGCTACATCTGCGTGCCGCTGCCCGAGTCGGTGTGCGACCGGCTGGACCTGCCGCCGATGTTCCACACCAACCAGGACGCCCGCGGCACCGCCTACACGGTGACCGTGGACGCCCGGCAGGGCGTCACCACCGGCATCTCCGCCGCCGACCGCGCGCACACCATCCGGCTGCTGGCCGACCCGCAGTCGGTGCCCGGCGACTTCAACCGGCCCGGCCACGTGGTGCCGCTGCGCGCCCGCGAGGGCGGCGTGCTGCGCCGCGCCGGCCACACCGAGGCGGCGGTGGACCTGGCCCAGCTGGCCGGTCTCCAGCCGGCCGGCGTGCTGTGCGAGATCGTCAGCCAGAAGGACGAGGGCGACATGGCCCGCCGCGACGAGCTGACCGTGTTCGCCGCGGAGCACGAGCTCCAGATGATCACCATCGCCGACCTGATCGCCTACCGCCGCCGTACCGAGCGGCACGTGATCCGGGTGGCCGACGCCCGCATCCCCACCGCGCACGGCGAGTTCACCGCCGTCGGCTACGACTCGAAGCTGGACGGCATCGAGCACATCGCGCTGGTCAAGGGCGAGATCGGCGACGGCGAGGACCTGCTGGTCCGCGTGCACTCCGAGTGCCTGACCGGCGACGTGTTCGGCTCGCTGCGCTGCGACTGCGGCCCGCAGCTGGACGCGGCCATGGAGGCCGTCGCCGCCGAAGGCCGCGGTGTCGTGCTCTACATGCGTGGGCACGAGGGCCGGGGCATCGGCCTGCTGCACAAGCTCCAGGCCTACCAGTTGCAGGACAACGGCGCGGACACCGTGGACGCCAACCTGGCCCAGGGCCTGCCGGCCGACGCCCGCGACTACGGCACCGGCGCGCAGATCCTGGTCGACCTGGGCATCAAGTCGATGCGGCTGCTCACCAACAACCCGGACAAGCGCGTGGGCCTGGAGGGATACGGCCTGAAGGTGGTCGACCGGGTGCCGCTGCCGGTATGGCCGAACCCGGAGAACCTGCGCTACCTGAGGACCAAGCGCGACCGCATGGGACACGACCTGCATCATCTAGAGCAGTACGAATCCTCCAGCGATGATGACGGAGCGCAGCGATGAGTGGCGACGGCCGGCCGACCATCCCGGTGCCGCAGTGGTGTGAGGACCTGCGGCTGGCGGTGGTGGCCACCCGATGGCACGAGACGATCACCAACAACCTGCTGGAGCGGGCCCTGAACGCGGCGGCCAAGGCTGGCGTCAAGGAGCCGACCGTGGTCCGCGTGGCCGGGGCGGTGGAGCTGCCGGTGGTGTGCCAGGCCCTGGCCAAGCACCATGACGCGGTGGTGGCGCTGGGCGTGGTGATCCGCGGCGGCACCCCGCACTTCGAGTACGTGTGCGATGCCGTGACCGCCGGGCTGACCCGGGTGTCGCTGGACGAGGGCACGCCGATCGGCAACGGCGTGCTCACCTGCGCCACCGAGCAGCAGGCGCTGGACCGCTGCGGCATGCCGTCCTCGGCCGAGGACAAGGGTTTCGAGGCGTGTGTCGCCGCCCTGGACACCGCCGTGCAGCTGCGCAACATCCACAAGCCGTGGACGGATCGGGGGCTGGCGTGAGCGAGAATGTGAGCGCTCCGGTCACCTTTCGGCCCCGTCGGGTGCGGTTCGTCGCCGTGCCGGTGGCCGTCGGCCTCGTCGCCGTGTTCGTGGTGATCGCGGTCCTGCTGCGCAACACCCCGACCGGCGCCTACTTCGAGCTGTCCGACCAGATCGCCATGGCGATGGTGGGCGTGCTGCTGGCGTGTGGCGTGCTGCTGCTGACCCGGCCGCGGGTGCGGGCCCGGGCGGAGTGGATCGAGGTCCGCAACCTGCTGGGGGCCACCCGGTACCAGTGGAGCGAGGTGCGGGGGCTCAGCTTCCCCGACGGCGCGGCCTGGGCCCGGCTCGACCTGCCGGCCGACGAGTACATCTCGATCATGGCCGTGCAGGCCGCCGACGGCGCCCGCGCGGTCACCGCCATGCGGGCCCTGCGCGCCCTCTACAAGGACGCGACCGCCTACACCGAGGCCACCACACAACCGCACTGACAAATGTGTGGATGCCTCAAGGGGCAGCGATGTCCCTTTGTGGCGGGTATGCGGCGATATGCGAGGGATGCTGTGGCTCACTGACCACTGAGCCAGGAGACATCCGTGATGCGAGCCGTTCGACGGCGCGCGGTGCTGGGCGGGCTGCTGACGGCCGCCGTTCTGGGCACCACGCTGGTCGTGCCCCCGCAGGCCTCCGCCGCGATCGACCAGAACGCGTTGGCCAACGTCCTTGTCGGCGACTACGTGCGCGTCGCCGACAAGGACCGCGACTACGCCAAGGACCTCGTCACCAGCGCCGAGCTGCTGGACTGGCGGGCCGCTCATCCCGAGAAGGACGAGAAGGCGCAGGCCGACCACGCCGCCATCGTGCTGACGGCGATCGACAAGGCCCTGCCCGACGGCGCCGCCATGGGCCAGGACTACGAGATCGCCGGCGCCGCGCTGATCGCCCTGCACGGCGTGCCCGACGCCATGGTGACCGGGCCCAAGATCGACAAGCTGATGGCCGCGCTGCTGGCCCGGGACACCCGGCCGCTGTCCGGCAAGGTGATGGACCGCCTGTCCAGCTCGTTGCAGGTGTACTCCTGGAACGTCGGCTACGAGACCGCGCAGTCCGAGGTCTGGGCCGGCGTGGCCAGCACCGCCCGGGCCGACGCGAAGTTCGACAACGCCTGGTTCACCGCGCTCGGCTCGCGGGTCGGCGGCGGCTTCCGGGCCAAGAGCTCGGCGGTGCAGATCTCCGCGATCCCCGAGTTCCAGAAGTACTTCGACGCCGGCCAGTTCCTCAAGCTGGAGAACCAGCCCGACCAGCTCAAGCTGTTCACCCTGGACAAGATGCGCGAGCAGATCTCGGCCACCGAGACCGAGATCAAGAACGACATGTCCAAGATGAAGGACGCCAAGCCGGACCCGGGCAAGACCCAGGAGCAGCTCAACAAGGAGCAGCAGGGCCGGCAGGAGATCATCGACGGCGCCAAGAGCGCCTTCGACGGCCTGGCCTGGTTCCTGGGCGCGACCGGCGACCCGGGGGCGGCCAGGGACCTCAAGGCGTTCGCCAACGGCGCGATCCAGGTCGCGACCGCCGTGAACAAGTGCATCACGGCGTTCCAAGCGATCAGCGCCGTGGTCTCACTGGCCACCGTCGCCTTCACCGGCAACGTTATCGGCGCGATCACCACGCTGGTGGGTCTGTTCGGCGGGGCAGGCCCGGACATCAACAAGATGATCCTCGACGAGATCCACAGCCTGCGGCTGGACATCCAGCAGCTGCACTCCGACATGCTCACCCAGTTCGAGCGGATCGACCAGCGCCTGTCCGACATGTACACCCGCATCGACGAGCAGATGACCGCCATCGACGCCAAGGTCGACGTGGTCAAGCACAACATCGACGCGATCGTGGGGCAGCTCGTCTCGCTCGACAGCCGGTTCCGCACCCTGGGGGCCGACACCGCCAAGGGCTTCCAGGGCGTGCTGGTCCAGCCCACCTTGCAGAACGCCGACACCGTGATCGACTACCGGCTGACCCACCCCACCGAGCCGGTGACCGAGAAGATGTACGCCGACGCCGACCAGGTGTTCCACCTGGCCGGGACCCAGACCCCGGCGACGCCGGGCGTGTTCATCGCCGACGCCGCCGCGCTGGACATCCCGACCGCGCTGGACCAGCTGGCCAAGTACGGCCCGCACGGCGCCATGAACTACCTGGCCAACCTGGCCAACGCCAAGTGGGCCGCGAACATCGGGTTGCCGGACCAGACCGGCAACCCCGACATGTGGAAGCTCAGCGCCAACGCCCTCACCCTGATGATGGCCCAGAACCCGGCCCTTGCCCGGAGCAAGGGCAGCCTGACCTGGGCCAAGGAGGTGCTCGGCCAGGGCAGGGACATGGTCGCCGCGGCGCAGAAGTTCGGCCGGCCGGGCCAGGACGGCGGGACCAGCGCGCTGTTCACCGGCCTGGCGGGCGAGTACACCAAGGAACTGGTCGACTACTTCACCAAGCAGATCCAGCCGTTGGAACGCAGCATCACAGTCGACAAGGGCTTCCCCGAGTACAACCTGTGGGCCGGCCCGACCCAGTCCGTCACCCCGATCGACGGCACCGACGCCGACGACCAGGTCAGCATGTGCAACTCCGGCGACCTGAGCAAGCGCATCGACCGGCCGAACACCATGAAGGGCTCGGACCTGCCGACGTCGACCCTGTTGGCGCGCAACATCTTCGGGCCCCGCCCCGGCAACCCCGCCCGCGTCGGCTACCCGAAGCGGCCCGGCTACAGCGTCTGCTGGTACGCGAGCTTCGAGAACGAGCACGAGTCCACCGTGCAGTACGAGTGCCCGGTCGCCGACCACAGCTACACCTGCACGGAGGTCACCACCTACGACGACCTCGAGGTGCAGATCAACCAGACCACCTGCTTCGACGACTGCAGCATCGAGGGTCCGGACCGGGCCTCCCGCTGGGGCAAGGACGTCGTCAAGAAGAGCATCATGCGCAAGCGCTGCGTGACCAGCAGCCAGAACGGTTTCACCACCTGCCACGACTTCGAGACGGATCCGCGCGAGGTGCTGCTGCGGGACTGGAAGTCGACCTACCGGAACCTGTTCGAGCAGAGCGCGACCATCACGGTCTCGGAGCCGACCGAGGCCGAGGCCAAGGCCCGCGTGACCGCCTTCCTCAAGGACCGGCAGGCCGACTACTACCGGCTGGCCGCCAGCGAGACCAACGACAAGAAGCTGGCCGAGCCGATGACCAACGTCGTGCGGCTGATGCGGGCCTACACCGACCTGGCCTTCCCGCGGTCCTCGCTGTCCGACGACCAGCTGCGGGGCCTGCTCTACGGCAATCACCTGCTGATCGCCAACTTCCCTGCCGGGGAGGGCCAGCAGGAGGTGCTGAACCGGACCTTCCTGACCGCCGCGGCCAACGTGGTCAAGGACATCCCGGCGTGGAAGTCCGACCAGTTCGACGGCCCTGACGGCAGGGACTGCGAGCGGCTGCCCGGGCTGACCAGCGCCGACCCGTTCGTGGTGTGCATGGCCTGGAACGCCAAGCTGCGGCTGGACAAGCTGGGCGAGCGGTTGGCGGCGCACTTCAAGCAGCCGACCGACGAGAGCCTGCCCGACACCCAGAACCAGCTGCGGAACCTGTGGCTGGCCATCAAGACCACCTACCCCGACGCCGGCGACCTCGGCGGGCCCATCGACCCGGCGCCGACGACCGTCCAGGTCGACGCCGACTACGACGGCGACCACAAGACCGACAGCGCGTTCTGGCGGCCGGCCGACGGCACCTGGTCGGTGCAGCCGAGGACCGGCGGCCCGACGCAGACCGTCCACTTGGGACAGCCGGGCGACCTGCCGGTGCCGGCCGACTACGACGGCAGCGGCAAGGCCCAGCCGGCGGTGGTCCGGCCGTCGGAGAGCCGGTTCTACGCCCGGCAGCTGTCCGGCGACACCCCGGCCGCCACCCAGGAGTGGCTGCGGCCCGACTACAAGCCCGTGCCCGCCGACTACGGCAAGATGCAGCTGCTCGCGCAGCGGCTGAGCACGCTGGCGTTCCAGTTCGCCAACGGCGGCAAGGGAACCGACGCGCCGACGCCGCAGACCTGGTCCCGCGACATCTACCGCAAGCTCGCGCAGGCGGATCCGGGCTTCCGGTCGTCGCTGGCCCACGAGTCGGTGGTCCTCGGCTCGCTGCTGGACGGCGCCGGCCGCAAGCAGGAGGCGATCGCCCCGTCCCAGGAAGGCGTGGACCTCTATCGGGCGCTCGGCGACAAGCCCAACCTGGCGTGGGCGCTGAACAACCTCGCCTACCGGTTCTCGGCAGCCGGCCGCACCGCCGATGCCCCGGTGGCGCAGCGGGAATCCCGCGACGTCTACCGGGCGCTGGGCGACCCGTACCGGTCGCAGCTGGCCAGCGCGTCGGTGATCCTCGGCTCGTTCGACCAGAGCGCCGGCCTGCACGACGAGGCCGTGACGGTGTCGCGGGAAGGCGCCGACATCTTCCGGGCGCTCGGCGACAAGCCGCAGCTGGCGTGGGCGCTGACCAACCTGGCCTACCGGCTCTCCGCGGCCGGCAAGGCGGCCGACGCCCCGACCCCGGCCCAGGAGGCGCGCGACATCTACCGGTCGCTCGGCTCGGCCTACCGGTCGCAGGCGGCCAACGCGGCGGTGCTGCTCGGCTCGTTCCTGACCACCGCCGGCCGGCATGACGAGGCGATCGCCGCCGCACGTGAAGGCGTGGACGGCTACCGACAGCTCGGCGATCAGGTGCAGCTGGCCTGGGCGCTGAACAACCTCGGCTTCCGGTGCTCCGCCGCCGGCAAGCCCGCCGACGCCGTCACCGCCGAACGGGAGTCGCGGGACATCTACCGCACGCTGGCCAAGGCCGATCTCCGGACCTACCAGCCGTACTGGGCCGAGGCCGCGTTCCTGCTCGGCAGCTGGCTGAAGCAGGCCAACCAGCTCCCGGAGGCCCGCACCGCCGCCCAGGAAGCCGTCGACCAGTTCACCGTCCTGGCCGCCGCCAACCCGGGCTACGCCACCCGCCTCAAGGACGCGCAGACCCTCCGCGCCTCCCTCGGCTAACCGCCTTTGATGTTTGGAAGGGGGCTTTCCTCCACTCCGAGTGGAGGAAAGCCCCCTTCCAAACTTTGGTGCTACGCGGTGCGGACCGCGCGGATGGCGTCCTGGACCTCGCGCACGGCGTTGATCTGGCGGTAGTGCGCCGACTCCGTGACGAAGTCCTGGAGCTTGCGCCGGACCCGGCCCGACCGCAGCCGCACCACCATCGGCAGCACGGACTGGATCAGCTCGCAGGCCGCCTCCGGCTCGCCGGTGGCCAGCCGAGTGCGGGCCAGGCCGATCACGTCGAACACCCGGCTGCGCACCTTGGACGGGTCGCGCAGCGCCAGCGCCCGGCGGATGTGCCGCTCGGCCAGCATGGCCTGGGTGGGATCGTGGCGGGCCAGGTCCCGCAGCCGGGCCCCGATCACCCCCTCCATCTCGGCCTCGTCGAACGACGCGTTCCAGCGCGGCTCCGTCGTCCGGTCCCGGGCGGCGAAGCACTCCTGGGCGTGGCCGACCGCCCGGTGGAACTCGTGCACCCGGCCCATCAGCGCGTACGCCCAGGCCTCGCGGGTGTGCAGCAGCGCCCGCAGCCCCGGCGTGGCCGTGCGGCGGGTGCCGTACTGGCCCAGCTGCACCAGCTCCAGCCCGTCCTCGGGCCGGCCCAGGTCGAACATCTGCCGGGCCATCGAGGCCAGGCACAGCGCGCCGAACGGCTCGTTGCGGCTGGCCTTGGCCATCCGCACCGCCAGCACGTAGTAGCGCTGGGCCGAGTCGTGCAGGCCGGCGTCGAACGACATGCTGGCCGCCATCTTGGCCAGCTCGGCGCCGACCTGGAAGGCCTGCTGCGTGTTGGGCGAGTCCGGCGCCCGGCGCAGCCGCTCGGCCAGCTCGTTGAGCTGCCCCAGCACCGCCTTGCGGGCGATCCCGCCGCCGCCGGACCAGCCGCGCAGGCCGTCGACGACCATCCGCATCGCCGCCAGCTCGTCGGCTCCGATGGCGCCGCCCGCCGCCCACTTGGCCAGCGGTTGCAGCGGCGTCAGCCAGTGCTGCATCGGTTCGACGAGGGCAGGTCCTACCGTCACCGCGGCGCCTGCGGTCAGCGCCGCCCTTCTGCTGAGAGTCAAGTCGCTCCTCGTCACCTCTTCGACGGACCGGGCAGTGCTCAACGCGTCCCAGGACGGCGTGAAGACGTCCTGGGCTCCTGAGCCCTCGGGGTCACGGGGTCGGGGAGGACCCGTGCGGTCGAACCAGAGACGTTCGGGCGGCACCCCGAGCACCTCGGCGAACGCGCGCAGCTTGTCGATCCGGTCGATCGGGTTCTCGCCGTTCTCGTACCGGGACAGCTGCGCCTGGCTGATGCCCAGCCAGCCCGCCATCCGATCCTGGGTGATCCGGTGCGGATGCTGGGGATGGTGGCGGTACGCTCCGATCAGGACGCCCATGTTCTGGTCGGCGAAGGCCTCGGCGAGCACCGGGTGGTCCCAGAAGCCCTCCGGCAGCGGTGGTGGTCCGAACACCTCGGTCCGCGCGCCGCGGCGGCACGCGGTGCACAGGCGATCCGAGTTGTCGGACGCGATGCGGGCGCCACACGGACATGTTCGTCCGGTGCTGGCTTGCCGTAACCCGACCGGTTCCATGGCACCTCGCCCCCGTCACTGAGCGTGTTCACAGTGTAATCGCTGGTAGAGGCGTGTCTATTCACTTCATGCATGAAACCGCCGACCCTTCATCCGGACCGGTGATGCAGCAGCTGGATACAACCCATCCGGGTACGGATTGGAACGGACCGGCGTGTCGGCGCACGCTGCTGGCACACCAGGGCGCCCGGCGACGAACCCGCCGGCCACCGCCGCAGCGACCGCCCCACCCGGGAGGACGTCCGCCATGCGTACCTCGACCCAGCCGCCACGAGCCCCGCAGGCCGTCGTGCAGCCGCCGCAGCCGCCCGAGAGCAGCTTCGGCCGGACCCTTGGCGAGGTCGTCGCCAACTACCGGATGCTCGGCTGGAAGGTCAACGTCACCGAGCAGGGCGTGCTGCTGCCGCTCGGGCCGACCACCACCGCGCTCGTGATGCCGGCCCGCATCGGCTCCGCCGTGCTGGCCGAGCTGCGGGCCCGCATGCTCTCCGGGCCCACCCTGGTCATCCCCAGCCCGCAGGAGAACTGGGTGTTCCTGGCCGAGCTGGTGGCGTTGCTGCCGGCCCAGCTGCGCACCCCGTCCGAGATCCGGTTCGTGCGCTCGCCCAGCAGCATCGTGCTGCCGCCCACCATGACTCCCTACGGGCGGGTCCGGTGGGCCAACGCCCCGTCCTTCAGCCGGCACTGGCTGCCGCCGTTCACCGCCGTGCTGGCCGTGGCCCGCACCATCGCCAGCACCGCCAACTAGGCCCTGTCGCGGGGAAGTCGGCGTCCACCCGCGTTCGGGGCGCGGGCGGGCGCCGACCTTCGCCGGATATGCCGTCGGCATCGCATTCCGTCGGCATTCTGAGCATATTCCGAGCTGCTTATTTCCGGGCGATTCACAGGCAATACGGATGAACCGCTGATCGGGCTGCCACGTGTATCTGGTGGACTGTGTCTTCCCACCACGTCGCACGGAGGCTCGTTTTGAAGACGCCCGAGGTCATCGCCAACCCGAACCGTCGCCAGGTGCTCTGCGGCCTGGTCGCCGCGCTGGTCGCCGGCGGCGCGGTCACGACGGCGTGCAGCACCACCGCCAGCAGCGGCGCTTCGGGCACCAACACCAACGGTGGCCAGCCCCCGGCCGCGGCCGGCACCGAGGTCGCCAAGCTGGCCCAGGTGCCGGTCGGCGGCGGCCTGCTCGTCGACGCCCCCGGCGGCAGCGGCAGCAAGCTCCTGCTGGTCCAGCCGGCCGCCGGCGAGGTCAAGGCGTTCAGCGCCACCTGCCCGCACCAGGGCGTCACCGTCGCCGCCCCGGTCGGCGGCACCATCACCTGCCCCGGCCACGGCAGCCAGTTCGACGCCGCCACCGGCGCCCTCAAGAAGGGCCCGGCCACGACCGGCCTGACCGCGGTCAACGTGAAGGTCGACGGGGCCGCCGTGGTGCTGGCCTGACCGGCCCTCCCGCACGCGGTCGCCGACCGCGTGCGGGAACTGTCGGACCACCGCCGTAGGCTTGACGGGTGGCCGACCCGTCGACCTATCGCCCAGCACCAGGCACGATCCCCGACAACCCTGGCGTGTACAAGTTCCGCGACCAGCACCGCCGGGTGATCTACGTCGGCAAGGCCAAGAGCCTGCGCAGTCGCCTGTCCTCGTACTTCGCCGACGTCACGACGCTGCATCCGCGGACCGCGCAGATGGTGACCACGGCGGCCAGCGTCGAGTGGACGGTGGTGGCGACCGAGGTCGAGGCGCTCCAGCTGGAGTACTCCTGGATCAAGGAGTTCGATCCGCGCTTCAACGTCCGCTATCGGGACGACAAGTCGTACCCGGTGCTGGCGGTGACGCTGAACGAGGAATTCCCGCGCCTGCACGTCTATCGCGGCCCCCGTCGCAAGGGCGTGCGCTATTTCGGCCCGTACTCGCACGCGTGGGCCATCCGCGAGACGCTGGACCTGCTGCTGCGGGTCTTCCCGGCCCGAACCTGCTCCAACGGGGTGTTCAAGCGGCACGGCCAGATCGGCCGGCCGTGCCTGCTCGGCTACATCGACAAGTGCTCGGCCCCGTGCGTGGGCAAGGTGTCGGCGGCCGAGCACCGGGCCATCGTCGAGGACTTCTGCGACTTCCTGGCCGGCCGGACCGACGGCCTGGTCAAGCGGCTGGAGCGGGAGATGCTGGCCGCCTCCGAGCAGTTGGAGTTCGAGCGGGCGGCCCGCCTGCGCGACGACCTGAACGCGGCCAAGATGGCGCTGGAGAAGCAGGCGGTCGTGCTCGGCGACGGCACCGACGCCGACGTCGTGGCCTTCGCCCAGGACGAGCTGGAGGCCTCGGTCCAGGTCTTCCACGTGCGCGGCGGCCGGGTCCGGGGCCAGCGGGGCTGGGTGATCGACAAGGTCGAGGAGACCGACACCGCCGGCCTCGTCGACCAGTTCCTCAGCCAGTTCTACGGCGACCAGGCCGACATGGCCGAGGGCGCGGAGCAGACCGGCAGCGCGGTGCCGCGCGAGGTGCTGGTGCCGGAGCTGCCCGACGACGCCGAGGCCATCGCCGACTGGCTGTCGGGGCTGCGAGGGTCCCGGGTCCAGCTGCGGATCCCGCAGCGGGGCGACAAGCGGGCGCTGATGGAGGTCGTGGAGCGCAACGCCAAGGAGGCGTTCGCCCAGCACAAGCTCCGCCGCGCCGGCGACCTGACCGCGCGGTCGGCGGCGCTCCAGGAGCTCCAGGACGCCCTCGGCCTGGACTCGGCGCCGCTGCGCATCGAGTGCACCGACGTCAGCCACGTGCAGGGCACCGACGTCGTGGCCTCGCTGGTGGTCTTCGAGGACGGCCTGGCCCGCAAGTCCGAGTACCGCCGGTTCGCGATCCGGGAGGGCGCGGAGGGCGGCGACGTGGGCTCGATCGCCGAGGTCGTCCGCCGCCGCTTCGCCCGCTACCAGCAGGAGACCGCCGCCCCGGTCGATCCCGACCGCCCCGGCATCGACCCGGAGACCGGCAAGCCGCGTAGGTTCGCGTATCCGCCGAACCTGCTGGTGGTGGACGGCGGCGCGCCGCAGGTGGCGGTGGCCGCGGACGTGCTGGCCGAGCTCGGCGTCACCGACGTCGCCGTGATCGGCCTGGCCAAGCGCCTGGAGGAGGTGTGGGTGCCCGGCGAACCCGATCCGGTGATCCTGCCCCGCACCAGCGAGGCGCTGTACCTGTTGCAGCGCGTGCGGGACGAGGCGCACCGCTTCGCCATCTCCTACCACCGGCAGAAGCGCGGCCAGCGCATGACGGTCTCGGAGCTGGACCAGGTGCCCGGCCTCGGCCAGAGCCGCAAGGCGGCGCTGCTCAAGCACTTCGGCTCGGTGCGCAAGCTGCGTGAGGCCACCGTGGATGAGATCAGCGGGGTGCCCGGCGTGGGCCGGCGCACCGCGGAAGCCGTACACGCGACCCTGGCGAGTGCCGGGAAGGAAGGGGAGCAACAGTGAACGCACCCGCCGCCACCAACAAGTCCGGCATCGAGGTCGCCGTCGTCACCGGGTTGTCCGGTGCCGGCCGCAGCACCGCCGCCAAATGCCTGGAGGACCTGGGCTGGTTCGTCGTCGACAACCTGCCGCCGGAGCTGATCGCCACCATGGTCGAGCTGGGCGCGCAGGCCCGGGGCGCGATCACCCGGGTCGCGGTCGTGATGGACGTGCGCAGCCGCGCCTTCACCGACGATCTGGCCGCCATCATCAAGGACCTGGACGCCCGCGGCTACAAGCCGCGCGTGCTGTTCCTGGAGGCCACCGACGACGTGCTGGTGCGCCGGTTCGAGTCGGTCCGCCGCGGCCACCCGTTGCAGGCCGACGGCCGGCTGGCCGACGGCATCGCCGCCGAGCGCCTGCTGCTGACCCCGCTGCGGGAGGCGGCCGACCTGGTGCTGGACACCAGCGCCCTGTCGGTGCACCAGCTGCGGGCCAAGATCGAGGACACCTTCGGCAGCGAGACCAGCGCCCGCACCCGGGTCACCGTGCTGTCCTTCGGCTACAAGTACGGCCTGCCGATGGACGCCGACCTGGTGATGGACGTGCGCTTCCTGCCCAACCCGTTCTGGATCCCGGAGCTGCGCGAGCAGACCGGCCTGGACGCCGACGTGCGCAACTACGTGCTCAGCCAGGAGGGCGCGGAGGAGTTCCTGGACCGCTACCACGAGCTGCTCAAGCTGATCGGCGCCGGCTACCGCCGCGAGGGCAAGCGCTACCTGACCTTGGCGGTGGGCTGCACCGGTGGTAAGCACCGAAGTGTGGCGATTTCCGAAGAACTTTCAGCTCTGCTGTCCACGGAGGACGGGATGACCGTCAAGGTCGTGCACCGCGACCTGGGGCGCGAGTGATCCCCGTGCAGCCGTCCGGCGCGCATGACAAACCCCTGCGGGCGGTGGCCCTCGGCGGGGGCCACGGCCTTCAGGCGACGCTGCGCGCCCTGCGGCTGCTCACCCCGGACGTGACGGCCGTGGTCACCGTGGCCGACGACGGCGGCTCCTCGGGCCGCCTGCGCCGCGAGCTCGGCCTGCTGCCGCCCGGCGACCTGCGCAAGGCCCTGGCCGCGCTGGCCGCCGAGGACGACGCCGGCCGCATGTGGTCGGAGGTGTTCCAGCACCGCTTCGGCGGCAACGGGGCGCTGGCCGGCCACGCCGTGGGCAACCTGCTGATCGCCGGCCTGCTGGAGACCCTGGGCGACCCGGTGGCCGTGCTGGACGAGGTGGCCCGGCTGATGGGCCTGCGCGGGCGCGTCTTACCGATGTGCAACGTGCCGCTGGACATCGAGGCGGACGTGACCGGGCTGGACGAGGACGTCACCGCGGTTCGCCGGATCAGGGGACAGGTGGCGGTCGCCACCACACCCGGACAGGTGCAGCGGATCCGGCTGCGGGCCGACCGCAACGGCCCGCCGACCGCCTGCCCGCAGGCGGTCCAGGCGGTGCTCGACGCGGACGTGGTGCTGCTCGGACCTGGATCTTGGTTCACCAGCGTGCTGCCGCACCTGCTGGTGCCGGAGCTGCACGAGGCCCTGGTCGACACCGCCGCGTGCAAGGTGGTTGTGCTCAACCTGGTCCCCCAACCAGGTGAGACCGCCGGTTTCTCCCCCGAACGGCACTTGGACGTACTCTGCCAACACGCACCGAGGCTGCGGGTGGACGCCGTGGTCGCCGACGGGGACTCGGTGCCCACCCCGGAACGGCTGCGCACCGCCGCGGCCTCGCTGGGGGCGACGGCGCACCTGTCCACCGTGACGGCCGGGGGCGCCGCCGACCGGCACGACCCGGCGGCGCTCGCGCTGAGCCTGCGGGACGCGCTGCAACTGCACGGACTGCACGACCGAGTGTGACGAGAAGCGGAGGGCACCACCCGTGGCGATGACCGGCGCGGTCAAGGACGAGCTGAGCCGGCTGGCCGTGGCCAAGACCTGTTGCCGCCGGGCCGAGGTCTCCTCGCTGCTGCGGTTCGCCGGCGGCCTGCACATCGTGGCCGGCCGGGTCGTGGTCGAGGCCGAGCTGGACACCGGCTCGGCCGCGCGCCGGCTGCGCAAGGAGATCCACGACCTGTTCGGGCACCACTCCGACGTGCACGTGCTCACCTCCGGCGGGCTGCGCAAGGGCACCCGCTGGGTGGTGCGCGTGGTCAAGGACGGCGAGGGCCTGGCCCGGCAGACCGGCCTGCTGGACCCGCGCGGCCGCCCGGTGCGGGGGCTGCCCGCGCCGGTGGTGTCCGGCGGCACCTGCGACTCCGAGGCGGCCTGGCGCGGCGCGTTCCTGGCCCACGGCTCGCTGACCGAGCCCGGCCGGTCCAGCGCGCTGGAGGTGACCTGTCCGGGGCCGGAGGCGGCGCTGGCGCTGGTCGGCGCGGCCCGGCGGATGGGCATCCAGGCCAAGTCCCGCGAGGTGCGCGGGGCCGACCGGGTCGTGGTCCGCGACGGCGACGCCATCGGCGCGCTGCTGACCCGGCTGGGGGCGCACGATTCGGTGATGGCCTGGGAGGAGCGGCGGATGCGCCGCGAGGTCCGGGCCACCGCCAACCGGCTGGCCAACTTCGACGACGCCAACCTGCGCCGCTCGGCCCGGGCCGCTGTCGCCGCCGCCGCCCGGGTGGAGCGGGCGCTGGACATCCTCGGGCCGTCCGCGCCCAACCACCTGGTCACCGCCGGCCGGCTGCGGCTGAGCAACCGCCAGGCGTCGTTGGAGGAGCTGGGGCAGCTGTCCGAGCCGCCGATGACCAAGGACGCGGTGGCCGGCCGGATCCGCCGGCTGCTGGCCATGGCCGACAAGCGGGCGCACGAGCTGGGCCTGCCCGACACCGAGTCGGCCGTCACTCCGGAGATGTTGGACGTCGAGGAGGCCGACGTCTGATATCCCTGACCGGTGCTCACAGTGATCGGCGGGCTACCGGCCACGGGTAAGACGACGGTGTCCACCGCCCTGGCCCGGGCGACCCGGGCCTCGTACCTGCGCGTGGACACCGTCGAGGCGACCATCGTGCGGCACTCCGAGCTGACCCACCCGCTCGGCGTCGTCGGCTACGCCGTGGCCCATTCCCTTGCCCTGGAACAACTTCGGCTCGGGCTGGACGTCGTCGTCGAGTGCGTCAACGCCCTGGCCGTGATCCGCGACGGCTGGGTGGACACCGCGAAGGAGGCCGGCGCCGGGCTGCTGGAGGTCGAGCTCGTCTGCTCCGACGTCCCCGCCCACCGGCGCCGGATCGCCACCCGCGAGGTCGACATCCCCGACCTGCCCCTGCCGTCCTGGGCCGAGGTCCAGGCCCGCGCCTACGAGCCCTGGGACCGTGATCACCTGGTCCTCGACACCGCCGTCGTGTCCGTGGACGCCGCCGTCACGACGATTCAGCGCGCGCAAACCGCGCATTCCGGGCGTTGAGGCGGTGCCACCCGATCCAGACCTTGCTGGGCGAGCGCCGCTGCCGAGACCATGGCTGCGCTCGTCGCTGAGGGGAACGTGAGATGACCGAGGACCACCGGTTAGCCGACCAGGTCCGCACCCTGCTGCGAAACTCCGGGCGCTCCCGGCCGTTCCGGCGGGGCGAGGTGCTCATCGCGGAGGGCGCGCCGGCCGACGAGGTGCTGCTGATCGAGGCGGGCAAGGTCAAGGTGGTGCTGCACGGCCCCAACGGCGCGGACTCCATTCTCGGCTTCTACGGCTCGGGCGAGCTGATGGGGGAGATGGGTGTGATGGGGGACCGGCCGCGCAGCGCGGACGTGATCGCCCGGACGCCCGGCGCCGCCGTGCACGTGGACGCGCACACCTTTCGGACCCTGGTGCGCGACCACCCGCCGCTGGCGGCCCACGTCACCGACGTGCTGAGCAAGCGGCTGTTCCAGGCCGACCAGCGCCAACGGCTGCACGCCTCGTTCGAGGTGTCGGTGCGGGTGGCGCGGCAGCTGTTGAGCTGGGCCCAGTCCAGCGGCGAGCCGGCCGGCGCCGGCGGGCTGCGGGTCAGGGGCCTGACCCAGCTGGAGATCGCCCAGTTCGTGACGGCGTCGGCCAAGACCGTGGACCACGTGCTCAAGCAGTTGCGGTCCGACAAGCTGCTGGAGACCGGCCGGCGCAGCTACGTGCTGCCCGACCCGCAGCTGCTGGAGCGGTGCCTGGCCGATCCCGACTGGCGGCCCGGCCGTGGCGATGTCTCCCGCTTTTCCGGGAGACCGGACAACTTCGCGCCCCCAGACTCCACTCGTGCGTGCTGACCATCGGCCATCTGGAGGATTTAGTGGACACTGTCGCGGAATTCCGAGCCCTGCTGGGCGTGGACGTCATCGACTCCGCGAGCACCGCACCGCACCTGCTGCCCCAGGTCCCGACCGTGCTGCAGACGCTGCTCGGGGCGGGCATGGACGTGGTCGGGATCAGCCGTGACGACGCCGTCGACACGCAGTACACCGGGGACGGCTGGCTCTACGCCTTCCCGACCGCGCTGCTGGGCCGGGTCGTGGACCTGGGCCACGCGCTGGACGCGATCGTGGCCGAGCACAACAAATGGAACAAGCTGGAGCTGCGGCTGCGGCTGGCCGTCGAGGTGGGCCCGCTGCCGGACGGGCCGGGCTTCCACCCGTCCAACATCACCCGGGCCCGGCTGCTGGAGGCGCCGGCGTTCAAGGTGCTGGCCCGCCGCTGCATCGCCGCGCGCCCGGACGGCTCGATGAGCACCGCGATGATCGTCTCCGACGCCGTGTACCAGCCGGTCTTCCGCTCCGACTACACCAAGGTCGCCCGCAGGACCGACTACGCCGCGCTGACCGTGACCAACAAGGAGTTCGCCGCCCAGGCCTGGGTCGCCGTGCCCGGCTTCGACGCCCGCACGCTGGCCACCATGATCGCCGAGGACCAGGCGCCGTCGCCGGCCCCGGCAAAGAAGAAGGACAAGCCCGCGCGCTCGGGCGACACCGTCAAGACCGTGGTCAACGGCACGGTGAAGAACAGCATCGTGGCCGGCATCATCAAGGGCAACGTGACCACCAACGAGGGCGGCGCCTGACCTACCGGGTTCTGTAACAATTCAGGGCCTGCACTGGGCCGAACGGAGCAGTCTCAGCTGGCTCGATCAAGAAAGCTGCCATACCACTGTGACCAGCGCTACTTCGTAACGCTAGTGTTGCCGGCAGGCAGCGTCGCCGCATCTACTGGGCTCCGGCATTTGACCGGTTCGAGTTTCGAGGAGACACACCGTGACGGTTCGCGTAGGTGTCAACGGCTTCGGCCGCATCGGCCGCAACTTCTTCAGGGCGGTCAAGGCCAGCGGGCACGACATCGAGATCGTGGCCTTCAACGACCTGGGTGACGTCGCGACCATGGCGCACCTGCTGAAGTACGACTCCATCCTGGGCCGGTTCCCGGGCGAGGTGGCGCTGCACGACGAGGGCATCGAGGTCGACGGCAAGGTCATCAAGGCGCTGGCCGAGCGCGACCCGGGCAAGCTGCCCTGGAAGGACCTCGGCGTGGACGTCGTGGTCGAGTCGACCGGCTTCTTCACCGACGCCGCGGCCGCCCGCAAGCACGTGGACGAGGGCGGCGCCAAGAAGGTCATCATCTCCGCCCCGGCCAAGGGCGAGGACCTGACCGTGGTGCTGGGCGCCAACGACGACCAGTACGACGGCACCCAGACCGTGATCTCGAACGCCTCCTGCACCACCAACTGCCTGGCCCCGCTGGCCAAGGTGCTGCACGACGCGTTCACCATCGAGCGTGGCCTGATGACCACCATCCACGCCTACACGCAGGACCAGAACCTGCAGGACGCGCCGCACAAGGACCTGCGCCGCGCCCGCGCCGCCGCGCTGAACATCGTGCCCACCTCCACCGGCGCGGCCAAGGCCATCGGCCTGGTGCTGCCGGAGCTGAAGGGCAAGCTGGACGGCTACGCGCTGCGCGTGCCGGTGCCGACCGGCTCGGCCACCGACCTGACCGTCACCGTGGGCCGCGAGGTCACCGTGGACGAGGTCAACGCCGCGTACAAGGCGGCCGCCGAGGGCGCGCTGTCCAAGTACCTGCGCTACAACGAGGACCCGATCGTGTCCTCGGACATCGTCACCGACCCGGCTTCGTGCATCTACGACGCGCCGCTGACCAAGGTCATCGGCAACCAGGTCAAGGTCGTCGGCTGGTACGACAACGAGTGGGGCTACTCCAACCGCCTCGCCGACCTGGTGTCGCTGGTCGCCTCGAAGCTCTGAGAGGGCAACCGCAAGTGAAGACTCTCGACGACCTGATCGCCGAGGGCGTCTCGGGTCGGCACGTCCTGGTACGTGCCGACCTCAACGTCCCGCTGGACGGCGACAAGATCACTGACGACGGCCGGATCCGGGCGTTCCTGCCCACCGCCCAGCGCCTCACCGAGGCCGGCGCGCGGGTCGTCGTCACCGCCCACCTGGGCCGCCCCAAGGGCGAGCCCGACCCCAAGTTCTCGCTCGCCCCCGCCGCCGCCCGGCTGGGCGAGCTGCTCGGGGCCGAGGTCGCGCTGGCCGCCGACGTCGTCGGCGACTCGGCCCGGTCCGTGGTGTCCGCGCTGTCCGACGGCGGCGTGGCCATGCTGGAGAACATCCGCTTCGACCCGCGGGAGACCAGCAAGGACGCCGCCGAGCGCGAGGCGCTCGCCGACGACCTGGTGTCCCTGGTCGGTGACAAGGCCGCCTTCGTGTCCGACGGCTTCGGCGTGGTGCACCGCAAGCAGGCCTCGGTCTACGACGTGGCCGCCAAGCTGCCGCACTACGCCGGCGGCCTGGTGCTGGCCGAGGTCGAGGTGCTGCGCAAGCTCACCGACGACACGGCCCGGCCCTACGTCGTCGTGCTCGGCGGGGCGAAGGTGTCCGACAAGCTCGGCGTCATCGAGAACCTGCTGACCAAGGTCGACCGACTGCTCATCGGCGGCGGCATGGCGTACACCTTCCTCAAGGCCCAGGGCCACGAGGTCGGCAACTCGCTGTTGCAGGCCGACCAGCTGGAGAAGGTCGCCGGCTTCCTGGCCGAGGCCGACAAGCGCGGCGTCGAGCTCGTGCTGCCGGTCGACGTGCTGGCCGCCACGACCTTCGCCGAGGACGCGCCGTTCGAGGTCGTGTCCACCGACGCGATCCCGGCCGACCGCGAGGGCCTGGACATCGGCCCGGCCACCCGCGAGCTGTTCGCGGCCAAGCTGGCCGACGCCAAGACGGTGTTCTGGAACGGCCCCATGGGCGTGTTCGAGTTCGCCGCCTTCGCCGGCGGCACCCGAGCCGTCGCGCAGGCGCTCGTCGACTCCGACGCGTTCACCGTGGTCGGCGGCGGCGACTCCGCCGCGGCCGTGCGCCAACTGGGTCTGCCCGAGGACGGCTTCTCGCACATCTCCACCGGCGGCGGCGCGTCGCTGGAGTACCTGGAGGGCAAGGAACTGCCCGGCGTCAAGGTTCTGGAGGACTGATGGCGCGGCTTCCGCTGATCGCCGGCAACTGGAAGATGAACCTCAACCACCTCGAGGCCATCGCCCTGACCCAGAAGATCGCCTTCTCGCTGCCGGAGAAGTACTTCGCCAAGGTCGAGGTGGCGGTGCTGCCGCCGTTCATCTCGCTGCGCAGCGTGCAGACCCTGGTCGACGGGGACAAGCTGCTGCTCAAGTACGGCGCCCAGGACCTGTCCCCGCACGACTCCGGGGCCTACACCGGCGACGTGTCCGGTCCGCAGCTGGCCAAGCTCGGCTGCACCTACGTGGTGGTCGGCCACTCCGAGCGGCGGGAGTACCACCACGAGGACGACGAGCTGGTCAACCGCAAGGTCAAGGCCGCCCTCAAGCACGGGCTCACGCCCATCGTGTGCGTGGGCGAGCAGCTGGAGGTGCGGGAGGCCAACGGCCACCTGGAGCACTGCAACGCCCAGCTGATCGCCGGTCTCAAGGGCCTCAAGGCCGAGCAGGTGGCCAAGCTCGTGATCGCCTACGAGCCCGTGTGGGCGATCGGCACCGGCAAGGTCGCCACCCCGTCCGACGCCCAGGAGGTCTGCGCCTCCATCCGGGCCACCCTGGCCGAGAAGTACGGCCAGGAGGTCGCCGACACCGTCCGTGTCCTCTACGGCGGCTCGGTCAAGTCCGGCAGCATCGCCGACCTGATCAAGCAGCCCGACATCGACGGCGGCCTCGTCGGCGGGGCCAGCCTCGACGGCGACGAGTTCGCCAAGCTCTGCGCCCTCGCCGCCGGCGGTCCGCTCCCGTAGCTCCCGCCGCCGCGCAGCCCGCCAGTGGCCCGCCCGCCGCAGTTCGCCCCCGCGCGCACTGCCGGCCGGCGGGCCACTGCGGTAGCTGGCCGGTGGTGTGCTGCCGGCCTGCGGCTTGCTCGCCGTAGTCCGCCTCGGTTGGTGGTGTCGGCCGGCGGGCTGTTGCGATGGTTCGCTACTGACGTGCTGGTGGCTGCCGGCCTGCCGTAGATCGTTGTCGCAGGTCGGGGCCCTGTCGCGGGCGCGGCGGGGGCCCGGTTCGTTTTCCGTGACTGCTCCTTTCCGGACCGTGCACCGAAGCCGGGGTGGGAGCAGGTAGCCTGTAGCGTCTAAACGCCTTACAGCGAGGGTGAGATGAACCTGTTCCTTCAGATCCTGCTGATCGTCGCCAGCTTGCTGCTGATCCTGCTGGTGCTGCTGCACCGCGGCCGTGGCGGCGGTCTGTCCTCGCTGTTCGGCGGCGGCATGCAGTCGAGCCTGTCCGGGTCGAGCGTCGTCGAGAAGAACCTGGACCGGATCACCCTGTTCGTCGCCGCGATCTGGGTGATCAGCATCATCGGCATCGGCCTGCTGGCCAAGCTCGGCGGCTGAGCGCCGCAATTCACGTCACTGGGGTTGTTCAACCACGTCCTGTGGGAGTGTGAGGGTCGATGACTGGCGGTAACGCGATCCGCGGTACCCGAGTCGGATCGGGCCCGATGGGCGAGTCGGAGCGCGGCGAGTCCGCGCCCCGGCATCGGGTGTCGTACTGGTGCGCCAATGGCCACGAGTCCCGCCCGTCCTTCGCCCTCGAGGCCGAGGAGCCGGAGTCGTGGGACTGCCCGCGCTGCGGGCTGCCCGCCGGCCGGGATGAGAAGGCCCCGCCGGCGCCACCGCGCAACGAGCCGTACAAGACGCATCTGGCCTACGTGAAGGAGCGCCGCTCCGACGCGGACGGCGAGGCGATCCTGGCCGAGGCGCTGGCCAAGCTACGGGCCCAGCGCGAGGGCGACTTCTAGATCCGCGTGCGCGGCGAGGAGCGGTTCCACAAGCTCCCCGTGCGACAGCACAAAGGCCGCCTTGCTCCCGATTCCAGGGGGCAAGGCGGCCTTTGCTGCACTTTCACTTCGCGAAGATCTGCGCCCGAAGAGTCCAGGGCCTGCCACCCAGGAGAGTGCCAGGCGCCGGCTACCCGGGGGCCGAGCCGCGACGCCGAAGGCAGCGCCAAAAACACAGCCGGGAGGGGATGCCCGCGCCGACGTCCCCTCCCGGCTGTTTCCTACGCGTGCTGGGGAGCCTGCGGCGCCGGCACACCGGGCAGGGCGAGCGGGAACCGTGAGGTCACCACGAACCCACCGTCCCGACTCGGCTCGGCATGACAGCTGCCTCCCAGCAACTCGGCCCGTTCGGTGAGTCCGACCAGGCCATGGCCGCCGGAGGGCAGGGCAGGGGTCCGCTGTCCTCGGGGCCGTCCGTTGCGCACCCGCACCTCCACCTCGTCCTCGCCCACCTGGACGAGCACGGAGACGGCGGCCGACGGTGCGTGTTTTCCGACGTTGGTGAGCGCCTCCTGCACGGTCCGGTACGCGGCGGCGGACACCGGCCGCGGGATGTCCTCGATGTCGCCGTCCACGTTGAGCGTGACGGCCAGGCCGCAGTCGGAGACCAGGCGGCGCAGGTCGGTCAGGTCGGGGCGGCCGTCGTCATCGTCGGCGCTGGTGCGCAGCACGCCGACCAGCTGGCGCAGCTCCTCCAGCGTCTTGGTGGACAGCCGGCGGATCGTGTTGGCGATCTCCCGCGAATCGGGGTCGGTGACCGTCATCTTCAGCGCGCCGGCCTGCATGGCGATGAGGGTGACCTGGTGCGAGACCACGTCGTGCATCTCGCGGGCCAGCCGGGTCCGCTCCTCGGCCCGGATGGCCTGCGCCTGGAGGTGCTGCTTGCGCTCGCGGGTGACGGCCAGCTCGGTCAGCTTGTGCACCAGCTCCTTGCGGGTGGTGACCAGCAGGCCCAGCGCCAGCGGCATGCCGGTGTGGATCACCGCCCAGAGCAGGTTGAGCACCTGCTCCTGCCAGCCCAGGCTGAAGAACTTGGTGAGCGGCCAGGCGATGTAGGCGCACAGCATCATCAGCACCGCGCCGGCCATGGTCTGCCAGTTCCAGGTGCGCTTCTTGGCCAGCGTGTACAGCGCGATCATGCCGGCCAGCTGCGACCAGCCGGCGAGGTAGCCGGGCACGGTGGCCAGCAGCACCAGGAACGGGTAGCGGCGGCGCAGCACCAGGGCGAGACAGGCCACGCCGGACAGGATGTGCGAATACAGCTCGGCGTCCTTGGGCGACACCAGCAGCACGTCCATCAGCGCCAGCGCGATGGCCCCGAGGTCGCTGAGGGGGCCGGAGTGCCGCCGCAGGAAGCCGTCCACCCTGCCCCCGACGCCGCGCAGCGGGCCCGCATGCCGGTGCAGGAACCCGCCGACCCGGTTGCCCGCGGTGCGCAGCGGGCCGGCGTGCTTGCTCGGGAATTCGTCGGCCTCGCTGTCTGACTCGCGGGCTCGCTCGGGTGGGTTGACCACGGCGCCGACGATGTCGGCCGCCTGCTCGCCGCCCATCGCCTCGGCGGTCCAGATCCTGTCATCGTTGTCACGCTGGGTCGGCACACCGACCTCGGGCATGTCGGGACCGTTCACGGCGTCGCGCGGCCGGTTCGGCACGGTTCCGTCCTCCTCGGGCAGGGCGAGTTGGTCTTGCGCTCTTAGACAGACCTGACACTCGTTCGGGACGCGCCGCCCGAAACTTGTGTGCAGATGCACACGCCGGGTGCCCGTGTGGTCACCCCATGTGAGCTTTGACCTGCGGTTTTGCGGCGTACGCTAACACGATTTGTCACGCGCAGTGCCGGTCGAACTACCCGTAAACGGCGTTCAACGTTAACCGAAAAGTCCAGACCTTCGACGGTTGCTCAGATCCGGTCGGGGGAGTCCAGGTGTCGATCGCTCAATCGGGCCAGCCCGATCAGGGCCAGCAGCGGCAGGGCCGCGACGACCGCGAACACCGGGCGCACCCCGATCCACACGGCCAGAAACCCGCCGAGCGCCGCGCCCAGTGGCTTCGTGCCCCAGGCGACCAGCCGGTGTGTGCTGTTGAGTCGGCCGAGCAGCCGGTCCGGAGTGATGCGCTGCCGCAGCGAGACCATCACGATGTTGGTCACCATCACGCCGGCGCTGCCGGTGAACAGCCCTATGCCGACCGTAACGGGGTTGGATGTCACCGTCGGCACCGCGATTGTCACGGCACTGATAACAAAGGAAAGCCGCAGTGCGCGGCCCCGCCCCAGCCAGCGCTCGACCCGCTCGGCCAGCACCGACCCCACCAGGCTCCCGACCGCCGCACCGGCCACCAGGACGCCATAGCCCTGCTTGCTCAGCCCCATCGCGCTGCCGGTCCCGACCGCATAGAGCACAAGAATCGTGAACGCCGCGCTCGTGGCCAGGTTGAACAGCGCCGTCGCGATCGTGAAGACCCGCAGCACCGGCTGCCGGACCAGGAACCGCAGGCCCTCCGCGATGTCAGCCCACAACCTCGTCGCCCCCGACGGTTCCCCAGTTGTCCCCGGCGACCGCGCCGGCCCCGACCGCCCAGTTGTCCCTTGTGGCGGCGTCGGGCCTGATCGTCCGGTTGTCGCCTGTGACCGCGCGGGCACCGACCACCCAGTTGTCGCCTGCGGCCGTGACTGCTCTGTTGCCACCTGCGGCAGTTCAGATACCAGCTCCGTCCGTGCTGGCTGCGGCGGTTCGGTAGTCAGCTCCGGCTGCGTCGGCTGTGGTCCCTCGGCCGGCGGCGGCAGCCGCTCGACCTTGAACCGGCCCGGCAGCGTGGCCAGCACCGCGACGGCGGCCGCCCACAGTGCGACGGGCACGCCGAAGGCGGCCGCCGTCCCCATGCCGACCAGCAGCCCGGCCAGCGGCGGTCCGGCGAACTCGTTGGCCATCAGCTCGACCGCATACAGCCGACCGTTGGCGCGGGGGAGCAGGCCCCGCTCCACGATCTGCGGCACGATTGACTGCGCCGCCGTGTCGTAGACCGTTTCCGTCACGCCGACGCACAGCGCCACCGCGTAGAGCGCCCACAGCTCGTGCACGCCGAACAGCACCAGCACCAGTACGCCCCTGGCCGTGTTGGCCGCGAGCATCGCCTGCCGTCGGTCCACCCGGTCCACCAGCGCCCCCGCCGGCAGCGCGCACAGCAACCACGGCAGCGTGAACGCCACGCCCAGGCCCGCGATCGCCGCCGGGTCCCTGGTCAGGCCCACCGCGACCAGCGGCACCGCCACCTTCAGCACCCCATCGGCCAGGTTGGACAGCCCGTCCGAGGTCCACAGTCGCCAGTACGGCTTCACCCGGTGGAGTATCACCCATCGATTGAGAAAACTCCACCGATGTAGCCTTTTCTCATGGCTCTGCCGCACCGTGACGCCTCCGAGCGCGAGGCCAAGGCCTTGGCCCATCCACTGCGGCTGCGCATCCTGCGCCTGTGCTGGCAGGCCGAGCTCACCAACAAGCAGATCGCCGAGCGGGTCGACCGGGATCCCGGCACCGTGCTCTACCACGTGCGCCAGCTTGTCTCCGCCGGCTTGCTCGAGCCTGCCCCTGTCCGCGCCGGCGACTCCGGCGCCCTGGAAAAGCCCTACCGGGCCAAGGCCCGTTCCTGGTGGCTCGACGACCCGCCCGGCACCGGCGCGGAAGCCGCCTTCGCCCCCATCGAGGCCCTACAGGAGGAACTCCGCACCGCCGGCCCGGCCGCGGTCCGTACCTTCGTCCGTTTCGCCCTGCACCTCTCACCCGAGGCCGCCGCCGAGCTCGACCGCCGGCTGATCGCCCTGCTTGACGAGTACACCGCGACCGACGCCGACCGCCTGGACCAACCCGCCCACGGCGGCATCATCGTCCTGCACCGCCTGGCCGAGTGACCCGAAGCAGGGCCGACCATCGCCGTGTCCATCGCCGTGTCCATCGCCCGGCGGACCCGACCCGACGCACGGCCAACTGCGACCGTGTTGCACTGGCAGACCCCGACCGAGGCCGACACGAAGCATCCTGTGCAACTGCCACCGCTTCGCGGCACCGACCCAGCCAAGACCTCGACCTTGCTCATCACCGACTCGGCAGGCCCGCGCGTCCAGCGCGATTTCGCGCCGGTCCGCCAGACCATCGCCGTCCCTGTGGCACCTCCTTCTGGAAGACGCCCGCCGATCTCATGGCCGACGGGCGTCTCCAGCCCGGTTAGAAGCCGGCCCGGTTAGAAGCCGGCGCGGGCCTCGCTGCGCGGGTCGTCCCGAATGAAGTGCGGCTCGTAGATGCCACCGCGGGCGGTCCGCCGCCACGGCCGGGCCAGGTTCTCGGCGTTGCCGTCGAGATCGGCCACGGCGATCGGGCCGTCGTCGGTGCGGGCGACCCACTCCCCGGCGGGCGAGATGATGCTCGAGCCCGCGTCGGAGGCATAGCCGACCCAGTAGCTGTTGGTGGCGGCATGGGCCTGCGCCTCGGTCGCGAACACCGCGCTCGGCGCGGCCGCCGCGTACAGCACGGCATCCACGTCCAGGCGTTCGTATTCCAGGAACAGCTCGGGGAAATGAGCCTCCATGCCCAGCGCCAGGCCGATGCGCACGTCGTCGACCTCGAAGACCACCGGCGCCGCGCCGGGCGTGTACATGAAACTGACCTTGGTGTTGGACAACATCCGCTCGTCGTAGCGGGTGATCACCTCTCCCTTGTCCGACAGCACGTACAGACTGTTGTGCGGGCGGTGTGGCGGAGTCAGCCGGTGCACCGAGCCGAGCACCGTCCACAGCCCCAGTTCCCGGGCCAGGTCGGCGATCCGGCCCAGCTCGTCACGCAGGACCGCCCAGTCGACCAGACTCCAGTCGGCCGGCCCGACCTGGTTCGGGTCCGCCGACATGATTCGCTTGTGCGGCGAGCAGGTCGCCCCCTCGGGGAACACCACCAGCCGCGCGCCGGCGGCGTACGCGTCGCGCATCAGCCGGCGGATCTCCGCCCCGCTGGCGCGCAGCAGGTCGGTGTCTCGTGGATCCTGCCGCAGCGTGGTCCTGGCCGTGGCCAGCCGCAGCGTCTTGGTCTTCGGCATCTCGTCGTCTCCCGGTGTCCGACGGAAGTGCCGAAGCGCGGTCGTGTAGGACTGCCCGGTCTTGGCCGCGCGGGCCCGGACCCGGCGCTTGAAGTTGCCCCTTGCTGTCACGTCTTCGGCCTTCCACGTCCCGAACCGGCGATCCCCCAGCGACGCACGTGTCCGGAACGGACGGCTTCGGACGACGACCCGAGACAGGGAGTCCCTTTGCCTCCGCGGGGAGCCGGGCTGGGGCCGGCTCGTGGAGGTTGGGCGTGGGTCACGCCTTCGGCCACAGTACACCGTCACGACGACCTTGCCGCAAGCGTTGCCCCGCTGCACGTAGGCGATCGCGGAAACGGCCTCGCTCAAAGGGAAAGCTCGGTCCAGCACGGCGGAGGCGGACCTGCTCGAGGTGTTCCCTGAGCGTCGGCAGGTCCTCGGCGCGCTCGGCGGTGGCGACCAGGCCCCTGAGCTGGTGGCCGACGAAGGGCGAGAGCAGGGCGGCGCGCAGGGTGCCGGTGACGCCACCGCCGATGATCTTGCCGCGCCCTCGCCGCCGACCATGACCAGCGCGCCCTTGGGGGTCATGTATTGGCGCAGCAGGGAAAGCGGACGGTTTCCGGCGATCTGGAACGCCATCTCCAGCGATGGCGAGTACTTGCCCTGCTCGATCGCGATCACCGTCTGCCGGGCGACCCCGATCCGTCGACACGACCAGACGTCATGTCACACGTTCTTGACTTCGGTCAGATCCCCCCCGCTCTTCGCCGAGCGCCGTGGACCGATGCTCCATCTCCCGGGCGGTTACCCGGAATTTGACACCGGCGGGTCACCTCTGGCCGAGCCTCGCGATCCGGCCACCGTGATCATCGGCGGGCACGTCGAACTCTCCGGCGCCGGCGAGGATCTCCTGCCCGACGCGCTCCCACCGGTCAGACGCATCGCCGCCGCCGAGGCCTCCGTGCTCCGATGGCTCCTGGATCGCATGCCGGTTGAGATGTCCGCCTCTGCCCCGGGGGCCGAAGTCGTTGTCCACCACCATTCTCAGCTTCTGTTCGTCGAAGTCCTCCGGGCCGGCCTTGCTGACACGTCCTCGTTCCCCGCTGGCTGGCTCCGAGCCCTCGCCGACGACCGGCTCGCCCCGGCCCTGCGGCCTCATGCACGCGCAACCAGGGCGGCCTTGGCGGCCTCCAGAGCTAGCAAGGGCCGCCTTCATGTCACGAGCGTCGTTCATCGACCGCTTCGACGCCGTCGCCGGCATGCCCCCGCTCACGTACCTCTCGCGTTGGCGGATGCGCCTGGCTGAACGTTCCCTGCGTGAGGACGACATCCCCGTCACCCGCCTCGCCCCGGCCCTCGGCTACACGTCGGAAAGCGCGTTCAGCAACGCCTTCAAGCGGGCCTTCGGCGTGGCCCCGCGGCGGTATCGGGACGAGGCTCACCGAAAACTGTCAGACCCCGCGGGCACGATGGCGCAGTGATCGTTGAAGTGGTGAACAAGCGGCGAAGATCGCCGTTCCCGGACGATGCCGTGGTGGTCGACGCGACCTCGCGTGGGTGTTGGACAACCGCGTGTCCGGCGTGCTGACGAGCTACACGAGCTCGGCGCCTGATTCTGTTGGACTGCAAGACAAATGGCGACGTGGCGGACCTGACCACTCCGTTGTCGCACGCCGCACTGGTCGCGCGGCACCTGTCGGGAGAGTGGGTTGCGGACCGAGAATTCTTGTGAAATGCCTGTGCGACAAGGGCTTTCGGGCCTTGTGGGGTCGGTCCGGCGGTGTGTCTCGTAGGTGTTGCTTGATCGCCCGACAAGCGTCGGGCCGGAGGTGTTGAATCGAGCGCATGGAGAAGACCACCGATCGCTCACGTCGAGCGGTGACGCCAGGCCTGGGCCGAACTGCTCGTCGCGGCGAAGGAAGTGACCCGGGTCCCGGGCACGATCGCGGGCCGCCCTGGACCGCTTGACACGCGGGCCGCTTGCCGTGCGAATCGCCCGGCACCTGGCCTCTGATCGCCTTGCCCCTGGGCGGTCGGAGATCTGGGACCGCCCGGTTCGGGACGCCGGCCGGCTCGCGACGGTGCTTTGTGATCGAGGGTGCCTGGCCGTTCGGCCGGCCCGCCATCGACTATCCGGCTCCGGACCGTCCGTCCTCGACTATCTGCTCGCGGTTGCTCGACCCAGACCTCCCGGTGCGCAACTGCTGGTTGTCGACTTGTCCTTGGTTGTTCGGACCGGACTGCCCACCCCGCGATCGCCTGGCTGACGAACGCTTGGTTCCGCTCGTCGGAGCATCAGTGCCTTGGTCACTTGCATCCGGCCGGCCGCTCAACGATGCCTGGCCCGGACTGCTCGTCCACCGACTGCTCGGCGGTGGACGGTCGGGCGAGAGCCGCGTCGGCACGAAATCCGTTGGACCCGATGACATGATGAGGAGGTGGAGTCCACCCGAGTGGACCGCTGGCTCTGGGCGGTCCGGCTGACCAAGACCCGTCCGGACGCTGCGGCGGCCTGCCGGGGAGGGCACGTGCGCATCAACGACAAGCCGGCCAAGCCGGCGAGCACGGTGTCGCCGGGTGACGAGGTGCGTGCCCGAATCGGTGACCGGACCCGGGTCATCGAGGTGGTGCGGGTGATCCAGAAGCGGGTGGGCGCGGCCGACGCGGCGACCTGCTTCATCGACCGCACGCCCGCGCCCCCGCCGGAGGCCGCGATCCCGGTCGCACGTCGCGAGCGGGGCGCCGGTCGGCCCACCAAGCGGGAGCGCCGGGTGCTGGACAAGTTCCGTTTCGGCCAGTAGCGGTCGGGACGGCGGCTAGTCCAGGAACCCGGCCAGCATCGGCAGCAGCAGCTCGGGCCGCCGGGTCACGTCCATGTGCGTGGTGTTCGGCAGCACCGCCAGGTGCGAGCCGGGGATCAGGCGCTTCATCAGCGCACCGTGCTCGATGGTGACGAAGTCGTGGTCACCCATCACCAGCAGCGTCGGCGCGGTGATGCCGGCCAACTGCTCGTCGTTCCAGCCCTTCAGGTCGGCGTTGGACGCGGACAGCGTGGCCAGGAACTGGGTGAAGTGCTCCGGGTGCGGGGACAGCCGCTGGTAGGCCTCCTGCATGTCGGCGAAGTCCCGCGCCGACGGCATCCGGGTGGAGGTGGCGTGTCGCGACGGGTCGGCCAGGTCCTCGTGCATGCCGTCCGGTCGGACGCTGGCGGAGATCGGCACCGCCGAGCGGACCCGGCTCGGGTGGCTGACGGCCAGCTCGAGCGCGACCGCCGCGCCCATGCTGTGCCCGAGCACGTGGGCCCGGTCGACGCCGAGGTGGTCCAGCAGGGCCACCACGTCGCCGGCCAGGGCGGCCGGGGTGATCTCCCGGTCGATGTCGGCGGTGCGGCCGTGGCCCTGGAGTTCCACGGCGATCACCTGGTGGTCGTGGGCCAGCGAGGGGATCAGGCCGGCGAAGTTCAGGTCGATGGTCAGCATGCCGCCGTGCAGCAGCACCAGCGGGGTGCCGGCCTCGCCGTGCCGCTCGTAGTACATGTGCAGGCCGTTCACGTCCGCGTAGCCCATGGCGGTTCCTCTCGCTGGTCGGGTGCCGTCACCCCTGCGTCGAATGGAGGTTCATCGCAATCGACACCGCCCTAGAGTTTTTTCGTGACGACTTTTCGTTTCGACGATGTGACGCCTGCAAGCGAGCCGCTGCCCACGTACGGCTGGCCGAGGTCTACAGCGACGTGATCGCGTTGGGCGGCGATCCGGACACGGCGGTGATCGAGCCGGACGGGGTGCACCCGCTGTTCGACGCGGTGGCCCGGGCGTTCGCCGACCACCGGCCGCTGGTGCTGACGGTTCCGGCACTGCCGGGTGATGCCGGACGACGGGGTTCGGGATGTTGTGGGGACGTTGCGGCGTGGACGCGGAGGTCTGTGGCGTGGGATCGGGACGGTCGCGTGGACGCGGGACGTCGGTGGCGATTCAGGAGGACTGGAGCAGCGCGCGGGTGTAGAGGAGGTCGAAGCCGCGGCGTTGGACGTTCTGCTGTGACTTGGTGCCGGGCGCGGTGGTGACGGTGGCGATGTCGCAGCCGGCGGCGATGGCGTCGGCCAGGCGGGTGGCGATCAGGGCGGTTTGCACGCCGCGGCGGCGGTGCTGCACGGAGGTGGCGGCGCCGGCGAAATAGGCGGTGCCGTCGGCGATGCGCAGGCTGCCGGTGCCGACCGGGACGTCGTCGATCAGGGCGAGGTAGCGGCGCGTGCCGGTGGAGTCCATGTCACGGATGGCGTTGCCGAGAACGTCGCGTGGGAAGTCCTCGGCCGAGGCCACGCCTTCGGTGTCGGGGTTGAGCACGGCCTCGACCAGGAGGTCGAGCGCGGTGTCGGTCTCGTCGGCGCGGCAGAGGCGGACTTCGACACCGGGTGGTGGCTCCGGGGCGGACAGGCCGTCGAGGGACAGGCCGAGCACGTTCTCGTAGCCGGTCAGCCGGTAGCCGCGGCCGGTCAGCAGCTCGCCGACGGCCGGGTCGGCCAGGTTGGCCAGCTCGACCGGCACCGGGGACCCGAGGGTGCGGAAGGCCTGCTCCACCTCGACCAGCTCGGCCTCGGTGGGCACGCCGCCGAAGCCGAGGCCGGCGATCTTGTTGAACGGCGAGTCGGCCTCGGCGTAGCTGGCGACGCCGCCGGCGATCTCGCGGGCGAAGCCGAGGGTGTCGGCGCGGCGGGCCCGGGCGGCGGCGCTGGCTTGGGCGACGAGCTGGGCCTCGACCCGCTCGATGCGTTGGGCCAGGGCCGTGCCGCAGAACAGTGGTGTCCGAATCGTCATGGTGGCTCGCAGTGTCGTGAGCGGTGTGGCCGCGCGGCAACCGGTTTTCGTGTGGGAGTCTGCTGCCTGTGCGAGTGGCCGTCGTTGCCGGACCGGATGCCGGCCACGTGTTTCCCTCGGTCGCGCTGTGCCTGCGGTTGGCGGCGGCCGGCGACGAGCCGGTGCTGCTGACCACCGACGGGTGGCGTGACGCCGCCGTGGCGGCCGGGATCGACGCGCCGCCGCTGGAGTGGCTGGCGCTGCGGTACGAGGCCGACATCGGGCGTTGGCTGCACGATCGGGCGGCCGAGCTGGCCCGAGATCTCGTGCCGACCCTGGGTCTGCTCAAGCCGGATCTGGTGGTGTCGGATGTGCTGGCGACTTGCGGCGGCATGGCCGCTGAGTTGTCCGGGTTGCCGTGGGTGGAGCTGTCGCCGCATCCGCTGTATCTGCCGTCCCGTGGCCTGCCGCCGATCGGCAGCGGACTCGCGCCGGGCGTCGGGGTCGGGGGTCGCCTTCGGGATGCCCTGCTGCGCCGGGCGACCGCTCGTTCGCTGCGGCAGGGCCATCGGCAGCGAGCCGCCGCACGGCGGGGAATCGGTTTGCCCGCAACGGATCCGGGGCCTGCTGCACGGTTGATCGCCACGCTGCCGGCCCTGGAGGTGCCCCGCCCGGACTGGCCGGCGCAAGCGCACGTCGTCGGGCCGCTGCTGTGGGATCCCGTGCCCGCCGGCCTCACGCCGCCGCCCGGGGACCAGCCATTGGTGATGATCGCGCCGTCCACCGCGGTCAATGGCGCCACCGACATGCTCTCCGCAACCCTCGCCGCGCTGGCCGGCCTGGACGTCCGGGCGGCGATTTCCACCTTCCAGCCACCGGACCGGCTGCCCGACTGGGCCCGTGCCGGCGCCGGTGGGCAGGACGAGTTGCTGCGCCAGGCCGATGTTGTCGTCTGCGGCGCCGGGCACGGCTTGCTGGCCAAGGCTTTGCTCGCCGGCGTGCCCGTTGTGGCGGTGCCGGGCGGCGGCGATCAGTGGGAGCTGGCCAACCGCGCCGCCCGGCAGGGCAGTGCCGTCGTCGTCCGCCCGCCCACGGCCGACGCCGTGCGGGCTGCGGTGGTGAAAGTGTTGGGGGATCAGCGTTTCGCCGCCTCCGCCGCCGAAGCCGCGAAGACCGTCGCAGAGGTGGCCGATCCGGTCACTGTATGCCGGTCGGTGGTATGGACGCGACGCGCTCCGAACGGCCTGTGATGCCACAGTGGTGAACGGCGGGAGCCCAGGGCGATGACGGGTGCCGCCGCTACGGCATGGCGACGGAAAGCGTGACGGCAAGACGGCGGGGTAGCGGGCGGGATGGCTTGGCGGGCGGCGATTGCGTGGGTGTGGCCGGGGGTATGGGATGGCGGCAGGATGGGGTGGTGGCTGAACATCGACTTGAAGCGACTGCCGAGACCGTCACGGATGTCTTCGATCCGGAGCGGGCGCCGGTGTTGACGGTGGAGCCGGGGGACAGGCTGACTGTGCGCAGCATGAACGCGTCGGGGCTGCTGGAGAAGGACATCTTCGGCCCGAAGCTGATACCGGAGCCGAGGGGGCACTGCCTGACCGGGCCGATCGCGGTGCGCGGGGCGAGGCCGGGGATGATGCTGGCGGTGCGGCTGGAGGCGTTGGAGCCGGACGACTGGGGCTTCACGGTCGCGGCGGTGCGGGACAACGCGCTGAACCGGCGGCTGGGCGTGGTGCCGGGCAGGACTGTCGAGCTGACATGGGACATAGCGGGCGGGAAGGCGGTCAACCAGCTCGGGTTCGAGGTGACGCTGGCGCCGTTCCTGGGCGTGATCGGGCTGCCGCCGCAGGAGCCGGGACAGCACTCGACGGTGCCGCCGAGGCCGTGCGGCGGCAACATCGACTGCCGGGAGCTGGTGGCCGGCTCGACGCTGTTCCTGCCGGTCACGGTGCCGGAAGCGTTGCTGTGCCTGGGCGACGGCCACGGGGCGCAGGGTGACGGCGAGGTGAGCGGCACGGCGGTGGAGTGCGGCATGACCACACGGCTGACGGTGGATCTGGTCGAGCAGCCACCGATCCGCACGGCGCACGCCATCACCCCGGCGGGCCGGGTGACGTTCGGCTTTGATTCGGACCTGAACGAGGCGTCGGCGCAAGCCCTGTCGGCGATGTTGGACTGGATGGCGGTCGGGTACGGCGTCGACCGGACGACCGCCCTTGCCCTGGCCAGCCCGGTGGTGGACCTGCGGATCACCCAGGTGGCCAACCAGGTCTGGGGCGTGCACGCCGTCCTGCCCGACGGCGCGCTGAACAGGGCGTGAAGGAAAGCCAGGCAGACGTGCCAACGATACCGGCGGGCCTACCGGAGTCACGTTCCAGCTGCTACTCGTAGTGGTCGCGTCAGCATCGTCCGCTATGCCTTCGAAAACGGAGACATTCCATGCGCCGTCTGGCCCTGCTGCTGGTCCCGCTCATCGCGATCCTGTTACCCGCAACGGCTGCCGCTGCCCCGGCGGCGGCGGGCAAGTATGTCGCCCTGGGCGACTCCTACGCCGTGGGCGTGGGCACGTACACATACGACAACGCCAACGACCCGTGCCGGCGGGGGCCGCTGGCCTACAGCCGGCTGTGGGAGGCGGCGCACCCGACGGTCACCTACGTCGAGGAATCCTGCTCGGGAGCGGAGGTCGCCGACGTCGTCAACCAGGCGGCGGCGGGCCTGACGCCGGACACGACGCTGGTCACCGTGCAGGTGGGCGGCAACGACGTGGGCTTCGTGAGCGTGTTGGAGACCTGCATCCTCAACCTCGCCGACCAGACGTGCATCAACGCGGTGAACGCGGCGGTGGCGACGGGCCAGTCGGTGCTGCCGGGCGCGCTGGCCAGCCTGTACCAGGGGATCCGGGCCAAGGTGCCGTCGGCGCAGGTGGTGGTGGTCGGCTACCCGCGCTTCTACAAGATCGGCGGCAGCTGCTGGGTCGGGCTGAGCGACACCAAGCGGTCGGCCCTGAACAACGGAACGGACGTCCTGGACAACCTCCTGCAGCAGGCGGCGGCGAACGCCGGGTTCCGGTTCCTGGACGCCCGCACGGCGTTCGCGGGCCACGAGCTCTGCTCCGGCAACCCGGAGTGGATGACCAGCCTGCAGTGGGACAAGCTCAACGAGTCCTACCACCCGAACGCCCTGGGGCACCAGGCGTACTTCGGTGCGCTGAAGGCGATCACCGGCTGATCTCCTTGCGGTGGAGGGCGGTCCGCGCCCTCCACCGTGCACGAACTGCGATGCCGACTTCGAATGGGCCCTGCGCCGTTTTCTCGCCGGCCTGCGGTGAAACGTGAACGCGGACCCCGGCGGTTGGCGAGTGCCGCGGTCGACCGCGATCACTTCGGTGAGCTGATCAAGGTCTCCAATTGCCGGACGACGTGGTCGGGCGGGGCGGTGGCGTCGAGCTCAAGCGTGCAGGTTGCTCTGAGCAGGGGTTCGACGGCAGTCAGGTTGGCGAGGATCTCGGCACGTTCGGCGGGGAGCTTGCCGTACGGGTTGTCGGTGCGGGCGGCGATGCGGGCCAGCAGGACGTCGGCCGGGGCGCTGAGCAGGACGATGTGGTCGAAAAGGGGATAGAAGCGGCCCTGGTTGGACTTGCAGCCGGCGACGAACAGGGGACCGGGCGTGGCGAGCAGGGCGGACATGGCGTCCTCACGCCAGATCCAGTCGGCGCCCTCCCAGCGGCTCCAGCGGGACGAGTCGGTGTCGACGGTCCGGTGTCCGCGGACGGACAGCGCCCGCAAGGCGCTGGACTTGCCGGTGCCGGACATGCCGGTGACGAGGACCTTGGTCAAGCTGCGGTCCGGTCGGTGATGGTGTGGATGCCGGCTTGGTGGGCAGGGCGGTGGTGGTCAAGCTGCACGTCCATGATCAGCAGGGCGGCCCTAGGCATGGAGGAAGTCAACCACGTCGATGGTGCGGTCCAGGATGGAGATGTGACCGTCCGAAGAGGACGTCAGCAGGGTGTGGTCGGGCAGGTGGCGGGCGAGCCATTCGGCGTGGGAGAGGGGGATGATGCGATCCGAGCCGCCGTGCAGGAGGAGCACGGGGCAGGCGATCTGCTGGACCTCGAAGCCCCAAGGTGACACGTAGGCGAGGTCGTCGTCGATCATGCCGTCGAGGCCGTTGGCGGTGGCGAGACCGGCATTGCGGCCCAGATCGGACCAAGTGTCGGAAACGGCGGCGTGATCGGTGGGAGTGAAGGAGTTCTCGTCGAACGGGACGGTGGCGAGCTGGGTGGCCAGCGCCGCCCGGCCGGTGACGGCGGCGCGGAGTTCGTCGGGGGCGACCATGCCCTGCCACCAGTCCAGCAGCGGCGGCTCGAACGGGGCCATGGCGGCGACGGTCACGCAGCCGATCACCCGCTCGGGCAGCAACGCGGCGCAGGCCAGGGCGTGATTGCCGCCGCCGGAGTGGCCGAGTACGGAAAAGCGGCCGATGCCAAGGGAATCGGCGATGAAGGCGACGTCAGCGGCGGCCGAGGCGATGGTGCGGCCGGGCCGCGCGGTGGAGCCGCCGTAGCCGGGACGGTCGTAGGACAGCCAGCGAATCCCCGACAGGGCAAGCAAAGGAGCGGGCACGGCGCCGATCTGGGGCGTGCCGTGGTGCCAGAACACGGGAAGGCCCGAGCCGGTGTCGTAGACGTGCAGGGTGTGGCCGTCGGGGAGGGTGAGATCGGTCTCCACGGGACGAGCCTAGAGGGTGACGGCCTCCGACCGGGGTCGAAGGCCGTCGACTCTCAGGAGAGCTTTGCGGCGGCGGAGGAATCCAAAAGCCACAGGGTGCGGTGGGTGCCGCGGGCGCCGGCGGCGGGGATGTCCACGGGGGACGCGCCGGCCAGGGCCTGGGCGACGGGGTCGGCCTTGGCCTCGCCGGTGGTCATCAGCCACACCTCGGCGGCGCGACGGATGGCCGGCAGGGTAAGGGAAACCCGCGTCGGCGGAGGCTTGGGGCAGTCGCGCACGGCGACGACCGTCAAGGACTCCTCGTGCACGGCGGGGGAGTCGGGGAAGATCGAGGCGGTGTGCCCCTCCTCGCCGACGCCCAGCAGCAGCACGTCGAAAGCCGGCACGGGAGAGCCCAGCACCCGGGCGTAGTCGGCAGCGGCGGCGTCGGGGTCGTCGCCGAAGCGGCCGTCCGACGCCTCCATCACGTGCACCCGGGACGGGTCCAGGGCAATGTGGTCCAGCAGCGCCGCCCGGGCCTGGGTCTCGTTGCGGTCGGCGTGTCCCGAAGGCAGGAAACGCTCGTCGCCCCAGTAGAAATCGACCCGGGACCAGTCGACGGCGTCACGGGCGGGACTGTCCCGCACGTGCTCCATCACGGCGTTGCCGGTGCGGCCGCCGGTGAGCACCAGGGACGCCAGGCCGCGAGCGGCCTGGGCGTCCACGAGCTTGGTGATCAGGCGGGCCGCAGCGGCGGCGGCCAGGAGGTCGCCGCCGCTGTGCACCACGACATCGGGTCCGGTCACGAGTCGGCCTTGGCGGAGGCCTTCTTCGAGGCGGACCGCTTGGGCTTCTCCTCGGCCGCCGGCGCCTCGGCCTTCGCCTTCGCGGACGAAGCCTTCGCCGAAGCCTTGGGCGCGGCCGGCTTGGGCGCGGCCGCCGCCGGCTTGGGCGCCGGCGCCGGGGTGACGGCGTGGCGGGCCTTGGAGACCTTCGGGACGGCCATCAGGGCGTCCTTGTAGATCTCGTCCGGGTCCAGCCGCCGCAGCTCCTCGGCCAGGCAGTCGCGAACCGACCGGCGCTGCAACGCGATCCGGCGGTCGGGCTGGCCCGGCTGGGTGAGGGTGCCGGTCTTGGCGTCCGGCCGGAGCAGGTCCACGGCCCCGGACCGGCGCTGCAGCGTCACCTGGACGATGCCCTCGCCGGCGGTGGCCTTGGCCCGGCTCACCGGCACGTTCAGCCGCGAGGCGAACCAGCCGGCCAGCAGCTCCGAGGACGGCGAGTCGGCCTCGCCGATCACCGAGGCCCCGGTGACCTTCTCGTACGGCGGCAGGTCCAGCGCGGCCGCCAGCTGGGCCCGCCAGTTGGTCAGCCGGGTCCAGGCCAGGTCGGTGTCACCGTCCACATAGGACTTGCGACGCTGCTCCAACGCCTTGATCGGGTTCTTCTCGGCGGCGGAGTCGGTGATCCGGCGGGTGGCCAGCTGGCCGATGGCGTCCTCGGCCGGCACGTCGGGCGCCTCGGACGGCCACCACGCCACCACCGGGGCGTCGGGCAGCAGCAGCGGCACCACGCAGCTGGCGGCCTGGTCGGCCAGCGGCCCGTAGAGCCGCAGCACCACCACGTCGCTGGCCCCGGCGTCGCCGCCGACCCGGATCTGGGCGTCCAGCCGGGCGGCGGCCTTGCGGGCCCCGCGGGCCAGCACGATCACCCGGCACGGGTGCTCGCGGCTGGCCTCGTTGGCGGCCTGGATGGCCTCCTCGGTCTTGGCGCTGTCGTCGGTGACGATCACCAGCGTCAGCACCCGGCCAAGGGCCACCGCGCCGCCGGTCTCGCGGACCTCCACGATCTTGGCGTTGACCTGGGCGGTCGTGGTGGACGGCAGGTCGATGATCACGGGCGCCTCCAATGACGACCGGTGCGGGTGAGCATCTCGTCGGCCGAGGGCGGACCCCAGCTGCCGGGGGCGTAGCCCTCGGGCATGCCCTGCTTGGCCCAGTGCTCCAGCACCGGGTCCAGGATCTGCCAGGACAGCTCGACCTCTTCGTTCATCGGGAACAGCGACGGCTCACCCAGCAGCACGTCCAGGATGAGCCGCTCGTAGGCCTCGGGCGAGGACTCGGTGAAGGCGTGGCCGTACCCGAAGTCCATCGTGACGTCCCGGACCTCCATGGTGTTGCCCGGCACCTTGGAGCCGAACCGCATGGTCACGCCCTCGTCCGGCTGCACCCGGATGACCAGGGCGTTCTGCCCCAGCTCCTCGGTGGCCGTGGAGTCGAACGGCAGGTGCGGGGCCCGCTTGAAGACCACGGCGATCTCGGTGACCTTGCGGCCCAGCCGCTTGCCGTGCCGCAGGTAGAACGGCACGCCGGCCCAGCGGCGGGTGTTGACCTCCAGCGTGATGCCGGCGTAGGTCTCGGTCTTGGAGTCCGGCGCGAAGCCGCCCTCCTCCAGCAGGCCGAGCACCTTCTGCCCGCCCTGCCACCCGCCGACGTACTGGCCGCGCGCGCAGGTCTGGTCGTACGGCGTGGGAATCCGCGCCGCCGACAGCACCTTGATCTTCTCCGCCCGCAGCGCCCGCGGGTGGAAGGAGACGGGCTCCTCCATCGCGGTCAGCGCCATCAGCTGGAGCAGGTGGTTCTGGATCACGTCGCGGGCCGCGCCGATGCCGTCGTAGTAGCCCGCGCGACCGCCGAGGCCGATGTCCTCGGCCATGGTGATCTGCACGTGGTCCACGTAGTTGGCGTTCCAGATCGGCTCGAACATCTGGTTGGCGAAGCGCAGCGCCAGGATGTTCTGCACCGTCTCCTTGCCGAGGTAGTGGTCGATGCGGAACACCGACTCCTCGGGGAAGACGTCGTTGACGACGTTGTTGAGCTCCTTGGCCGACTTCAGGTCGTGGCCGAAGGGCTTCTCGATGACGACCCGGCGCCACTGCTCGGCGTCCTGCTCGGCCAGGCCGGCCCGGGACAGCTGCTTGGTCACCACCGGGAACGCGCCGGGCGGGATCGACAGGTAGAACGCGTGGTTGCCGCCGGTGCCGCGCTGCTCGTCGAGCTCGCGGACCGTCTTGGCCAGGTTGTCGAACGCGTTGTCGTCGTCGAAGGTGCCCTGCACGAACCGGATGCCCTCGGACAGCTGGTTCCAGACCTCGGCCCGGTAGGGCGTGCGGGCGTGCTCCTTGACCGCCTGGTGCACGACCTCGCCGAAGTCCTCGTTGGCCCAGTCGCGCCGGGCGAACCCGGTCAGCGCGAAGCCCGGCGGCAGCAGGCCCCGGTTGGCCAGGTCGTAGATGGCGGGCATGAGCTTCTTGCGGGACAGGTCGCCGGTCACGCCGAAGATCACCAGGCCGCACGGGCCGGCGATCCGGGGAAGGCGCTTGTCGCGCTCGTCCCGCAGCGGGTTGCGCCAGCTGCTCACCTCTTGACCTCCTGGACGGCCTTGGTCAGCTCGACCAGGCCGGCGGCCCGGTCGGTCAGGTGCAGACGGAGCACCGGGCGGCCGTGCTCGGCGAGCACCGAGCCGTCGCCCAGCGCCTGCGCGTGCTGGAGCACGCCCAGCGTGTACGGGCGGTCCGGCACCGCGAGGTCTTCCACGACCGCGCCGGTGACCTGGAGGAACACGCCGTTCTGGTGACCGCCCTTGTGGTACTGGCCGGTCGAGTGCAGAAACCGCGGGCCCCAGCCGAAGGTGGTCTGCAGGCGGCTGGCCCGCGCGACGGCCGGCCGCAGCACGGCGGCGGAGGCGTCGTCGAGGCGGTCCAGGTAGGCCTGCACGGCCACGTAGCCGTGGTCGGGCGCGGCGGCGAGGAAGGCGTTGAGCACGTCGACCAGGGTCGACGCGGTCGGCGGCAGCCACTCGCCGCTCTCGTACACCTCGACCGAACCGATGGTCAGGTTCGGCGCGGCCTCGTCGCCGCCGACCGGCTTGTCGAGCAGAGCGCGGGCGGCGGCCTTGGCCGCCTCCACGTCGGGCTGGTCGAACGGGTTGATGCCGATCAGACGGCCGGCGATCGCGGTGGCGAACTCCCACAGCAGGAACAGGCCGCCGAGCTCGCCCGCGGTGCTCATGAACGCCGCGTCCACGTCCGGGCCGATGGCGATCGGGGTGGCGTCGGTGCCGGCCGTGACGAAGCCCGGCGCGTCCGCGTTCTCCACGGCCACCGGGAGAAGGCCGACGCCCTGCTTGCCGGTGGACTCGGCGATCAGCTGCTCCGCCCAGTCGGGGAAGCCCTTCACGCCCGAACCAGTGTCGGCCAGGATGACCTTCTCGGCGCCCTGCGCGTGCGCCGCGCCCCAGGCCGCACCCAGCCACAGGGCCGGGTTGGTGTCGTCGTCCAGCGACAGCAGCTTGAACGCCGCCGCGGCCTCGTCCAGCAGCTGGCCGATGTCCGCGCCGGCCAGACCGGCCGGCACCAGGCCGAACGCGGTCAGCGCCGAGTAGCGGCCGCCGACGTGCGGGTCGGCGGTGAACACCTTGCGGTAGCCCGCCTCCGTGGCCATCTTCTCCAGCGGCGAGCCCGGGTCGGTGACGACGATGATGCGGCTTTTGGCGTCGATGCCGGCGTCGGTGAAGGCCTTCTCGAAGATGCGCCGGTGGCTGTCGGTCTCGACGGTGCCGCCGGACTTGGACGACACCACGATCGCGGTGCGCGTCAGGTCACCGGCCAGCGCGTCGGCCACCTGGCCCGGGTCGGTGGTGTCCAGCACGACCAGCGGCACGCCGGCGGTCGCGGTGATCACCTCCGGGGCCAGCGACGAGCCACCCATGCCGGCCAGCACGATCCGGTCGATGCCCTCGCCGGCCAGCTCGGCCTGCAACGCCTCGATCTCCCCGACCAGCGGCCGGGAGCTGTCGTGCAGCGTGGTCCAGGACAGTCGGATGGACGCCTCGGGCTCGGCGTCCGGCCCCCACAGCGTCGGGTCCTGCGCGGCCAGCTTGGACGCGATCTTGTCCGCGATCAGCTGGTCGACCAGCGGGCGCGCCTGTTCGGCCAGCCCGTCGTGGACGATGTCGACGGAAATCCCCACGTTGATCTCAGCCCTTCGCCTTGTCGAGCTGGCCCTGCACCGTCTCGAGCAGCTCGGCCCAGGACTTGACGAACTTGTCGACGCCCTCGGTCTCCAGCACGTCGTAGACGTCGTCGATGTCGATGCCGGCCTGCTCCAGCGCGTCGAACAGCTCCTGGGCCTGCTCCTCGGTGTTGCTCACCGTGTCGCCGCGCAGGTTGGCGTGGTCGGCCACCGCGTCCAGGGTCTTCTCCGGCATGGTGTTCACCACGTTGTCGACGACGAGCTCGTCGACGTAGCGGGTGTCGGAGTAGTTCGGGTCCTTCACGCCGGTGGACGCCCACAGCGGACGCTGCGCGTGCGCGCCGGCCGAGGCCAGCTCCTGCCAGCGCGGGGTGCTGAACGCGCCGACGTAGGCGGCGTAGGCCAGGCGGGCGTTGGCGATCGCGGCCTCGCCCAGCAGCGCCTCGGCCTCGGCGGTGCCGATGGCCTTGAGGCGCTTGTCGACCTCGGTGTCCACCCGGGACACGAAGAACGACGCCACCGAGTGGATCTTCGAGATGTCGTGGCCGTTGGCCTTCGCCTGCTCGATGCCGGCGATGAAGGCGTCCATGACGTCCAGGTAGCGCTGCACCGAGAAGATCAGCGTCACGTTCACGCTGACGCCCTCGGCCAGGGTGCGGGTGATCGCCGGCAGGCCCTCGACGGTGGCCGGGATCTTCACCATCAGGTTCGGGCGGTCGACCGTCTTCCACAGGTCGAGCGCCTGGGCGACGGTGGCGTCGGTGTCGTGGGCCAGGCCCGGCTCGACCTCGATCGAGACCCGGCCGTCCTTGCCGCCGGAGGCCTCGTAGGTCGCGCGGAACACGTCGCACGCGTTGCGCACGTCGGTGGTGGTCAGCTCGCGCACCACCGCGTCCACGTCGGCGCCGCGGGCGGCCAGCTCGCGCACCTGCTCGTCATAGGCCTCGCCGTGCGAGAGCGCGCCGGCGAAGATCGTCGGGTTGGTGGTCACCCCGACGACGTGCTTGTCCTTGATCAGCGACACGAGGTTGCCGCTGGTGAGCCGGCTCCGCGACAGGTCGTCGAGCCAGATCGACACGCCGGCCTCGCTGAGCGCGGCCAAGTTGTTGGCGCTCATCTTCTACTTTCCCTCCACCTTGGCGATGCTTCGGCGCGCGGCCTCGACGACCTTCTCGGGCGTGAAGCCGAACTCGCGGAACAACGTCTGATAGTCAGCGGATGCCCCGAAGTGTTCAATCGAGACGATCTCGCCGGCGTCGCCGGCGAACCGGTACCACGGCTGGGCGATGCCCGCCTCGACGGTCACGCGCGCCTTCACGGACGGCGGGAGCACCTGGTCGCGGTAGGCCTGGTCCTGCTCGTCGAACCACTCGACACACGGCATGGACACCACACGAGTGGCAACGCCGTCGGCCTCGAGAGCCTTCCGCGCCTCGACCGCCAGCTGCAGCTCCGAGCCCGTGGCGATGATCACTACCTGCGGGTCGCCGTTGCCGGCGTCGGCCAGCACGTAGCCGCCCTTGGCCACGCCGTCGGCGTCGGTGCCCTCCAGGACCGGCAGGTTCTGCCGGCTCAGGGCCAGACCGGTCGGGTGGTCGTGCCGGGCGATCAGCGCCTTCCAGGCGAAGGCCGTCTCGTTGGCGTCGCCGGGGCGCACGAAGGACAGGCCCGGGATGGCCCGCAGCGCGGCGTAGTGCTCGACCGGCTGGTGGGTGGGGCCGTCCTCGCCGAGGCCGACCGAGTCGTGCGTCCACACGTAGGTGACCGGGATCCCCATCAGCGCGGCCAGCCGCACCGCCGGGCGCATGTAGTCGCTGAAGACGAGGAAGGTGCCGCCGTAGGGGCGGGTCGGGCCGTGCAGGGCGATGCCGTTGAGGATCATGCCCATGGCGTGCTCGCGGATGCCGAAGTGCAGCGTCCGGCCGTACGGCGTGGCCTTCCACTCCTTGGTGGCGATCGAGGTCGGGCCGAACGAGTCGGCGCCCTTGATCGTGGTGAGGTTGCTCTCGGCCAGGTCGGCCGAGCCGCCCCACAGCTCCGGCAGCGACTCGCCCAGCGCCGACAGCACCTCGTTGGACGCCTTGCGGGTGGCCACGCCCTTGGGGTCGGGGCTCCAGGTCGGCAGCTTCTCGGCCCAGCCGGCCGGCAGCTCGCGGGCGATGAGCCGGTCCAGCAGCGCCTTGCGCTCCGGGTTGGCCGCCGCCCACACGTCGAAGGACTTCTGCCACTCCACGTGGGCGGCGTTGCCGCGCTCGACGGCCTTGCGGGCGTGCGCGAGGACCTCGTCCTCGACCGGGAAGGCGACCTCGGGGTCGAAGCCGAGGATCTTCTTGATCTCGACGATCTCGTCGGCGCCCAGGGCGGCGCCGTGGGCCTTGCCCGAGTTCATCTTGGTCGGGGCCGGGAAGCCGATGATCGTGCGCAGCACGATGATCGAGGGGCGCTCCGTCTCGGCCTTGGCCGCCTCGATCGCCTCCAGCAGGCCCTGCACGTTCTCGCCGCTGTCGACGTGCTGCACGTGCCAGCCGTAGGCCTCGTAGCGCTTGCCGGTGTCCTCGGACAACGCGATCGTGGTGTCGTCCTCGATCGAGATCTTGTTGTCGTCGTAGATCAGCGTGAGGTTGCCCAGCTGCTGGGTGCCGGCCAGCGAGCAGGCCTCGGAGGTGACGCCCTCCTCGATGTCGCCGTCCGACGCGATCACGTAGACGTGGTGGTCGAACGGGCTCTGGCCGGGGGCGGCGTCCGGGTCGAACAGGCCGCGCTCGCGGCGGGCGGCCATGGCCATGCCGACCGCGGAGGCCAGGCCGCTGCCCAGCGGGCCGGTGGTGATCTCCACGCCGGCGGTGTGGTGCACCTCGGGGTGGCCCGGGGTCTTGGAGCCCCAGGTCCGCAGCGCCTTGATGTCGTCGAGCTCCAGGCCGTAGCCGGACAGGAACAGCTGGAGGTACAGCGTCAGGCTGGAGTGCCCGGCGGACAGCACGAACCGGTCCCGGCCCAGCCAGTTCGGGTCGGTCGGGTCGTGCCGCATCACGCGCTGGAACAGGGCGTAGGCGGTCGGCGCCAGGCTCATCGCGGTGCCGGGGTGGCCGTTGCCCGCCTTCTGGACGGCGTCGGCGGCCAGCACCCGGATGGTGTCGACCGCGCGCTTGTCCAGCTCGGTCCAGTCCTGGGGCAGATGGGCGGTGGTCAGCCGGGTGACTTCGTCGGTGTCGGACACGGACCTGAGCTCCCACTCTTCACGTCACGCGGAACAGGCCGTGACGGCGCTGGTCGGCGGAGCTCTGGATCGATCCCGAGAGCCGACCGTGCCCAGCCCGTTCCGCTCGCTTGGCTCGTCGCGGCCAAGCCTAGTCCCGAGCTGTCGAAAATGTGATCTCAACAGGGGTGGGTGAGTCGTGACGGACCTCGCAACGACCCCACAAGAGCGCGCCGGCGGCACGCGGTTACGATTCAAACGATCGACGGCCCGACGTCGGTCCCCATTCTTGTCAACTGTCCGATTCGAGGAGCGAGATGCCGCCGGTGAGCCCCGCCAAGGGAATGCCTGGCAGCACCGCCGTCGACGCCACCACCACATCCGGTCGCTCCGTGCGCGCCGTGCTCGGGGCCTACATCGCCCTGACGAAACCGCGCGTGATCGAACTGCTGCTGGTGACGACGATCCCAGCGATGTTGCTCGCACAGCGTGGAATTCCGTCCCTGTGGCTGGTGCTGGCCACCCTGTTCGGCGGCACCATGGCCGCCGGCAGCGCCAACGCGCTCAACTGCGTCTGGGACGCCGACATCGACGCGGTGATGAAGCGGACCAAGGCCCGCCCGCTGGCCAAGCACACCGTGCCGGTGCGCAGCGCCCTGATCTTCGGCCTGGCCCTGGGCGTGGCCTCGTTCGTGTTCCTGTGGCTGACCACGAACCTGCTGTCCGCGGTGCTGGCCGTGGCCACCATCCTGTTCTACGTCCTGATCTACACGATGGTGCTCAAGCGGCGGACCGCCCAGAACATCGTGTGGGGCGGGGCCGCCGGCTGCATGCCGGTGGTGATCGGCTGGTCCGCGGTGACCGGCACGGTCGGCTGGCAGCCGCTGGTCATGTTCGGCGTCATCTTCTGCTGGACGCCCCCGCATTTCTGGGCGCTGGCAATGAAGTTCAAGGACGACTACGCCGCGGTGAACGTGCCCATGCTGCCGGTGGTGGCCACTCGGGTAGAGGTTTCGCGACAGATTGTCGTCTACTCCTGGGCGATGGTCGTGCTCTCGCTGCTGTTGCTGCCGGCGACCAGCTGGATCTACGGAGTGTTCGCCGTCGTGTTCGGCGCCTGGTTCCTGGTGTTCGCCCACCGTTTGCACAATGAGGTGCGGCGGGGCCAGGAGGGCAACCCGATGAAGCTGTTCCACCTCTCCAACACCTATCTGATGCTGGTGTTCGTGGCCTTGGCCGCCGACGCCGTGGTGGGCCTGCCCGTCTTCGGCCTCCCCTTCTGAGCGAATCTCGATCGCGCGCCTCCTTCCCGCTTGGAAGGGGGCTTTCCTCCACTCCGAGTGGAGGAAAGCCCCCTTCCACGCAGTGGGGGGTGTCAGAGCGTGATGGACGGCGTGGTGAGCGACACGGTGGTGGCGCTCACGATCAGGTGAGCGGGGCCGTGGCGCAGGCCGTTGATGGTGAATCGGCCGTGCACGTCCGAGCGGGTGCACAGGCGCTGGTCGTCGGTGCGCAGCTCCACGTCGTGGCTGCCGGGCGGGGACAGGCGGCCGTCCATCCGCACCGTGCCGTCCAGGTTGACGCCGACCGACAGGCTGATGGTCAGCGCGTCGCTGTCGAAGGTGATGCGGCCGACATCGTCGGAGCCGGTGCGCTGCCGGCAGACCGCGACCGTCGGCGCCCCCAGGAACGCGCCGGCCAGCGCGACCGCGCCCCGGATCCGGTCGACCAGGTCGGCCGGCGGCGGGTCGGCGGCCGACCACAGGTCGCGCACGGCGGCCAGGATGCGCAGGTCCAGCTCGTCGAGCGGCTCGTCCGGACGCACCGTTGTCATCCCCACTCTCCTTCCGGGTCGGAGATCAGCAGTTCGCGCAGCTTGGCCAGGCACCGGCCCCTGGTCGGGCCGATGCTGCCTCTCGGCATGCCCAGTCGGTTCGCGACCAGGCCGTAGTCCGGGCGGGGCGTGAACGCGACCACCCGCAGCAGCTGCTGGCAGCGGGCGGACAGCTGGTCGACGGCCTTCCACAGGCGGCGGCGCTGGTCGGCGACCAGCGCCTGGTCCACCGGTCCGGCCGAGCCGTCCAGCAGGTCGGCGAAGGTCTCGTCGCCGGCCAGGGTCTCGTTGCGGTGCGCGTCCTTGGCCCGCCAGGCCTCCCGCTTGGTCGCGGTGACCAGCCACGCGGTCAGCGCGGCCGGGGTGTGGATGTCGGCCAGCGAGCGCAGCAGGTTCAGCCACGTGGTCTGCACCACGTCGGCGCAGCTGCCGGCGTCCAGGCCCTGGGCCCGGGCCACGTGCCAGAGCAGCGGCGTCAGCTCGATGATCAGCGGGTCCATGCCGCCGCGCGGATCGGCGCGGGCGGCTTCCAGCAGGACGGCGATGTGTTCGTAGCGATTGTCGGTGTCCCCGTCACCCATGTCGGTCGGTGGCATCGGTCCGTGCCGCGGGCCTCCCACCATTACCCCCTCCGCTCCCTCGTCCTGGTAATCAGGGACGGGTCGGCCGGATGGGGATACCAAGCCGTAGGTCACGAACAGGTAACGCGGCGGGCCCGTTAGGCTCGCGTGCCATGCGCACAGCCGGCCTCGCGGCCCTGACTCTTGCCACCCTGCTCGGCGCGGCCGCCTGCGGCGGCTCCAGCACCGGCAGCAGCCCCGACACCACCTCCGCGGCGCCCAAGAAGCCCTGCACCGTGGACGACGTGCAGGTCAGTGGGGCCTTCGGCAGCAAGCCGACGATCACCGTCCCGGACACCTGCACGGCTCCCACTCAGGAGCTGACCAAGGACCTCACGCCCGGCACCGGCGCCGCGGTGAAGGCCGGCGACTCGGTGGCTGTGTACTACGACCTCGCCACCTGGTCGGACAGGAAGGACGTCCAGTCTTCCTGGGACCAGCAGCCGCTGCAGCCGTTCACCGTGTCGCCGGTCGGGCAGGCCCAGGTCATCCAGGGCTGGAACGACGGCCTGGTCGGCATCAAGCAGGGCGGCCGCCGGCTGCTGGTCATCCCGCCGGACAAGGGCTACGGCCCTGGGGGTAACCGCGGCATCAAGGGCAACGAGACGCTCGTGTTCGTCGTCGACGCCGTCACCGTCACTCCAGCTGGCTGACCTGCGCAAACGGCACCTGCGGTCCGGCCCGTCCGGGTCGGACCGTATGGTGGGCGCTCGTGACGGGTGACGATGAGGAGGCCGAGTTCGTCGCGGACTCGGTGGCCGACAAGATGTACACGGTGTGCCACCAGTGCGGCGGCATCGGCGAGGTGCCGATCCCGGTGATCGCGGTGGTCGGCGGCGTCGGCCGGACCGCCACGGCCAACCGCACTTGCCATGTGTGCGACACCAACGGCCGCCTCACGGGCATGGTCCCGCCGATCTGAGTCGTCTGGCCGGCGCATGGGGGGTTGGTGGCGGCTTTGGGGCGGGAGCCGGTTGATTGCTGGCTCAGGGGTGGGTGTGGTTGTGGTTCTGGTGCCCGCGCCGCGCGGTTGCCGGGGGTGGGGTTTGCGGTGAGGGGTTGGGCGTTGTTCGGCTGAGGGGTGGG